>JAIXXW010000005.1 GCA_027490555.1 Comamonadaceae bacterium
ATCTCGCGCCCGTCCATGAAGGCGTGGCCTGCTGTGGCCGTGTCCAGCCCCGCCAACACGTTCAAGATGGTGGTCTTGCCGCAGCCCGAGTGGCCGATGATGCAAACGAACTCGCCCTTGTCGATGGTGAAGGACACGTCGGAAAACACCGGCTTGTCGCTTTGGTAGGCCTTGCCCAGTTTTTCGATGTGCAAAAAAGGTTTCATGGCTTGGGCTGGGGGTTGGGCTGCGGTCAAATGGGTTGGCAAAAGCGCCTTGAGCGAACGCTCCGAGCTGTCACTCCACATAGGTCACCGCCTTTTGCAATTGGGCAAACGCCAGGTCCAGCAGCATGCCGACCACACCGATCAGCAGCACCGCAAAAATCACATTCACCAGCGACAGGTTGTTCCACTCGTTCCACACGAAGTAGCCCACGCCGGTGCCGCCCACCAGCATCTCGGCGGCGACGATCACCAACCAGGCGATGCCCATGCTGATGCGCATGCCCGTCACGATGGTGGGCGCTGCGGCCGGCAAGATCACCCGAAAGGCCTTGCGCAGCGGCCGCACTTCGAGCGTGCTGGCCACATTGAGCCAGTCGCGCTTGACGGCGGCCACGCCAAAGGCGGTGTTGATCAGCATGGGCCAGACCGAGCAGATGAAGATCACAAAAATGCCGCTGACCTCGGAGTCTTTCAGCGTGTACAGCGCCAGCGGCATCCAGGCCAGCGGGCTGATCGGCTTGAGCACCTGGATGAACGGGTCAAACGCCTTGCGCATCAGGGGCGACATGCCGATCATGAAACCCACCGGCAGGGCCACCAGCACCGCCAGGAAAAAGCCCAGCGCCACACGGCCCAGCGAATGCGCCAGCTGGATGCCGATGCCTTTGTCGTTGGGGCCTTTGTCGTAAAACGGGTTGGCCAGGTGGCCCAGCATGGCTTTGCCCACTTCCACCGGCGGTGGAAAGCCGGTGCTTTTGACCGCCCCGGGGTCCTTGCCCATCATCTTCTGGTACTCGATCTCCTCGGCGGTCATGCCCGACTTGGCGGCACCGGCCACGGTGGGCGCGGTGGCCGACAACTGCCAGACCCCCAGAAACACCAGGAACATGAGCAGCGAAACCAGGGCGGCGCGCAAATTGAGGTGCGTGGTGTTCATGCGCGTCAGCCCATCTTGTGGATCGCAAAGCCCTTGAGGTAGTCCTCGGGCTTGGCCGGGTCAAACTCTTTGCCCATGATCCTGTGCTTGGGGTAAGGCGTGGTGGCCGCAAAACTGTGGCCCAGCTCCTTCATGTGCTTGCGCGCATCGGTGATCAGGAACACCTTCTCGGCGATCTGTTTGTAATCCACATCGCCTTTGATGTAGCCCCAGCGCTTCATTTGGGTGAGCATCCACACCGCCATGCTTTGCCAGGGCATGGGGTCAAAGTCGGCGCGGTCGGGCACGTTTTGCACCTTGCCCAAACCGTCGGCAAACTTGCCGGTCAGCACCTGGGCGATCACCGCCTCGGGCTGGTTCAGATACTGCGCGGGCGAGATGACCTTGGCGATCAGCTCGCGGTTGCCCGGCTGGCGCGCCATGGCCGCAGCATTGAGCACGGCGCGGTAGAGCGCGGCAAAGGTGTTGGGGTTTTTCTGGATGAACTCAGTGCTGGTGCCAAAGGCGCAGCAGGGGTGTCCGTTCCACAGGTCTTTGGTGAGCATGTGGATGAAGCCGACTTCGTCGAACACCGCACGCTGGTTGAACGGGTCGGGCCCGAGGAAGCCGTCGATGTTGCCCGAGCGCAAATTGGCCACCATCTCGGGCGGTGGCACCACGCGGATCTGCACATCGGTGTCGGGGTTGACGCCGTTTTCAGCCAGGTAGTAACGCAGCAGGAAGTTGTGCATCGAGTAATCGAATGGCACGGCAAACTTGAAGCCCTTCCAGTTCTTCGGATCGCGGTTGTTCTTGTGCTTGACCGCCAGGGTGATGGCCTGGCCATTGATGTTCTGGATGGTGGCCACATTCATGGGCGTGGCGCTGGCGCCCAGGCCCATGCTGATGGCCAGCGGCATCGGTGACAAAAAGTGGGTGGCGTCGTATTCCTTGTTGATCATCTTGTCGCGGATCAGCGCCCAGCCTGCGGTTTTGGTCACCTCCACATTCAGGCCTTGCTTTTGGTAAAAGCCCAGCGGGTCGGCCATGATCAGGGGCGTGGCGCAGGTGATCGGGATGAAGCCGATCTTCAGGTTGGTTTTTTCCAACGGGCCTTTAGTCTGGGCCAGGGCCTGCAGGCTGGCCACCGGCAAGACGCTGGCAATGGCCGCCATGGCGGTCTTTTGGCCCACCGCGCGCAAAAACATGCGCCGCTCCTGGTCCTGCGGGAACAAGGCCTTGACCAGGGTCGCTTCAATGAACTCTTGGCTGTAGGCCTCGAACTCGGCGGTTTCGGAGCGGGCACGCAACTTTGCGGCTGCGGCATCAGCGGCCACTGCAGCGTGGTGGTCGGCAGGCGAGTGGTCACGGCCGCAGCTGCACTTGAGCATGAGTGGGCGGTCGGCGTTGTACGGATCAAAGAATTCAGACATGGCAACCTCACAAATTGAAGATGCCCATGTCCATGCAAGCAGCGGGCCAGAAAACACCGGATGCGTGCCCGCTCGGCAGCGTGGCTCGATTTCGCGGGTGGCTTGTCGATGCCTTGTAGGGCTGGCCCTACAAGGCCATGCCGGTGGCCTGATCCGGCCTTCAACGAGCGCCGCCGGCTGGCCCGCCCGCCAGGCTTTGCGCGTACAGCGCCAGCTCCACATCGTTCTTGGTGCCGGTCTTTTCCAGGATGCGTGCACGGTAAGTGCTCACCGTGTTGGGGGCCAGGCTCAGTTGTGCACCAATTTCGCTCACGGTGTGGCCTTGGGTCAACAAAAGATAGACCTGGTGCTCGCGGTGCGAGAGCAATTCAATCCCGCTTTTGGTGCGGCCCTGGCTGACCAGGCTGGCCAGCGCCTCGGCGGTGGCAGGCGTGACGTGCATGCCGCCTGCGGCCACACGGCGCAGGGCGGCCATCAATGCGTCCGGGTCGGTGCTTTTGTTCAAATAACCCGATGCGCCCAGCTGGATGCAGCGCACCGCGTATTGCTTTTCCGGGTAGGTGCTGAGCATCAGCACCGGCAGGGCGGGCCAGTCGCGGCGCAGAATTTGCAGCACATCCAGGCCGTCCATGCCAGGCATGGCGATGTCCAGCAGCACCACATCCAGACCTTGCGCGCCTTGCAGGGTCTGCACCGCGTCCAGCACAGCGGGGCCGGTGTCGGCCTCGGCCACCACCTGCAGGTCCGGGTCATCGGCGAGCACCATCTTCAGGCCTTCCCGCACGATCTTGTGGTCGTCGCCCAGCAGCACGCGCACAGGGCGGTTCATGGCGCCTCCTCCTGCGCTGGCACACACGAGGGCAGTGGCATGGACAGGCGCATGCGCGTGCCCCGGCCGGGCTGGCTGTCGATGTCGATCTCGCCGCCAAAGTGCCGCGCCCGCTCGCGCATGCCCATGATGCCGTAGGCCTGCGGCGACTCGAAGGCCTGCGCCAGCGCGCCACAGCCGTCGTCCTCGACCGACAGGTGCAGCCAGCCCTCGCGTTCGACGATGTCCACATCCACCGTGCTGGCCTGTGCATGGCGGCCCACATTGCTGAGCATTTCCTGGAAGATGCGGAACACCGCCATGGCCAGGGGTTCGGGCAGCACACGCTGCTCGTCGACCTCCATGCACCATTTGAGCTGCTGCTCGGCCGACTGCACAAACTCCCGCGCCTGCCACTCCAAAGCACCCCACAGCCCTTGGTGGTCCAGGATGCTGGGGCGCAGGTCGGTGATGATGCGGCCCACATTGACCACCGCGTTCTCGATCAGGCGGCTCATGTTCTGGCACTTGCCACGCATCTTCTGGCGCACCATCTGCGCTTCCTCAACCGCCCTTTGCTCCTGCTCGGACAGGCGTTTGTCCAGCCAGCTCACATCCATCTTCAGGGCCACCAGCAAGCTGCCCAGTTCATCGTGCACCTCGCGCGCAATGCGGGTGCGCTCTTGCTCGCGCACCCCTTCGGACCAGGCCGCGAGTTCGCGCAGTTGCTGCAAGGCGGTCTCCAGCGCATGGGTGCGCTCGGCCACGCGTTGCTCGAGTTCGTTCTTGGCTTGCCGCAAGGCGATGTCGGCCCGTTTGCGCTCGGTGATGTCCACAAAAGTGACCACCGCGCCGCGCACCTGGCCCTGATCGAACACCGGGTAGCTGGCGTACTCGACGGGGAAACTGCCGCCATCCTTGCGCCAGAACACCTCGCTGTCGATGCGGCAGGCTTGACCCTGGCGAAAGGCGTTGTAGATCGGGCAGTCGTCCATCGGGTAATGCCTGCCGTCGGCATGCGCATGGTGGGTCAGGGTGTGCATGTTCTGGCCCAGCACCTGTTCGGGCTCATAGCCAATCATGCGGGCGCCTGCGGGGTTGATGAACACGCACAGGCCCTCCAGGTCCACGCCAAACACCCCCTCGCCGGTGGAGGCCAGCATCAAACCCAGGGGGTCGCGCCAGGCTTCGGCAACGCCGGGCAAGCCCTGCACAACAGGTGGCAAGGGTGTGGGTGGGGTCCATTCAGGCTGCATGAACCTGTTTAGCAAGGCCTGTGCCAACCGGCCCAGACCGATGGCCCCCTTTGCCTGCGGCTTGGCCTTGTGGGCCGGATGGGCTTGTCGCCTGCGGCAACGAAGGCCTGCGCAGCCCGCCACGACAATGGGGGGCTGCATGCCTTGAACTGACCCTGGATGAAATTGGCCATGAACCCCTCACCGACCGCCCTGATGCAAGGCGCCTCGAACTTTCGTGACCTTGGCGGCTACCGCAATGCCGATGGGCGCCGGGTCAGACGCGGCCAGGTCTTCCGGTCGGACCATCTGGCGGGCCTGACCGGGCAGGACCAGCAGCAGCTGCAGGCCCTGGGCGTGCGGCACAGCCTGGACTTTCGTGGCGCCAGCGAGCACCGCCTCACCCCTTACGACATCCCAGGCGTGCAACGCGTGGCCATGGCCATCGAGCCCACGGTGATCGCCCGCATGCAGGCCCTGGTGGCCCAGGGCGTGGTGCCCAGCACCGAAGAAACCGTGGAATTGATGCGCGAGACCTACCGCGATTTTGTCAACCGCAACGCCGACACCTATGGGCGCTTTCTGAGGCACCTGCTGGAAGTGCCCACGCCCCAGGTGTTCCACTGCACCGCTGGCAAGGACCGCACCGGCTTTGCGGCAGCGCTGCTGCTCTCGGCTTTGGGCGTGGACCGGGCCACCACCATGCACGACTACCTGCTGACCAACCAGCTCTACCGGCGCGACACCCGGCTGGAAGGCCAGGGCCACCCGCATGTCTTGAAGGTGCTGTGGCAGGTTCAGCCCGAATTCTTGCAGGCGGCCTTTGATGCGGTGGACCGCCAGCATGGTGGCATGCAGGATTACCTGCACGGGGCCATCGGCTTGCGCCCGCAAGACACCGCCGAACTGCAGCGGCGGCTGCTGGAAGACTGAGGCCCAGGCCTGCCCGCTGGCCTGCTTTTCTACAATGGCGCCAACCTCCGGAGCAGCCTGCATGAACGAATCCCAAGCCCGTGAAGAGATTTGCCGCATCGGGCACAGCCTGTTTGAGCGTGGCTATGCGCACGCCACGGCCGGCAACATCAGCGTGCGGCTGGACGACGGCTTTTTGATCACCCCCACCGACGCCTGCCTGGGCCGCCTCGACCCGGCCCGCCTGGCCCGGCTGGACGCGCAGGGCCAACAGACCGGGGGCGACAAGGCGAGCAAGACCATCGCCCTGCACCGGCGCATCTACAGCGCCGCCTTTGCACAGGCCCCCGCCACCCGCTGCGTGATCCACACCCACAGCACCCACTGCGTGGCCCTCAGCCTGAATGCGGCCGGGCCGGAGCTGCTGCCGCCCATCACCCCCTATTTCGTGATGAAGGTCGGGCATGTGCCGCTGGCCACTTACCACCACCCTGGCAGCCCCGCAGCGGCCCAGGAAGTGGCCGAACTCATCGGCCACTACGCCTCGCGCGGCACGCCCATCCGCGCCGTGATGCTGCCCCGGCTGGGGCCCAATGTCTGGCACGACACCCCGGCTGCGGCCATGGCCACCCTGGAGGAGCTGGAAGAAACCGCCCGCCTGGTGGTGCTGCAGCCCCACACCCCGGCTTTGCCCGAGAGCGCGATCCAGGTGCTGCGCGAGACCTTTGGCGCGTGCTGGTGAATCCGGGGGCGGTGCGGGCTCAGGCGGGTGCGTTTTTTTTCAGGTCCAGCGCCTGGTCGTAGAGCTGGTTTTTGGGCTGGCCCGTGATCTCTGCCGCCAGACGGACGGCGGTTTTCAGCGGCAACTCGCTCAGCAAGAGCTGCAGCACCCGCACACCCTCGCCTGGGGCGGCGGCCACAGGCGCATCGTGCAGCACCAGCACAAACTCGCCGCGCTGACGCTCGGGCCTGTCGGCCAGCCAGGCAGGCAGGTCCTGCGCCGGCACGGTCTCGATCTGCTCAAACTGCTTGGTCAGCTCGCGCCCCACGGTGACGCGGCGCTCGCCCAGCCCCGCCAGCGCCTGCGCCAGGGCTTCGATGCGGTGGGGCGCTTCCAGCAACACCACCGCCCGGCTTTCCTGCGCCAGGGCTTGCACCGCCTGCTGTCGCTCGCCAGCCTTGCTGGACAAAAAACCCACAAACACAAAACCCTGCTCGCCGGTCATGCCGGATGCACTGAGCACGGTGGTCACGCTGCTGGCGCCCGGCAGCGGCAGCACACGGTGACCCGCCTGCCGGACCGCCGCCACCAGGCGGGCACCGGGATCGCTGATGGCGGGGGTGCCGGCATCGCTGACACAGGCCACCCGCTCGCCCTGCGCCAGCCGGTGGATCACCTGCTGTGCGGCCTCGGCCTCGTTGTGCTGGTGCACCGCCAAAAGCTGCGCGCCGGGCCGCTCCAGGCCATAGGCGCGCAGCAACTGCTGGGTGTGGCGGGTGTCCTCGCAGGCGATGGCATCGACCAGGGACAAAACATGCAAGGCCCGCAGGCTGATGTCGGCCAGGTTGCCAATCGGGGTGGCCACGACATACAGTGTGCTGGCCGGGTGGTTTTGCGATCCGGCAGCCGCGTGGGCCGCCTCCAGGGCTTGGGCAAACGAGGCAGACAAGGGAGACGGTGTCAATGCAATTCCTCAAAAAAGACACAGGGGGCCAGACCCCCAAAGCCCGGGGCGATGCGGGCGAAGACGAGGCGCTGGCCTTTTTGCAGGGACAGGGCTTGCGCCTGTTGCAGCGCAATTATCGGACCCCGGGCCGCGGGGGTGGCGAAATCGACCTGATCATGCAGTCGGCCGACGGCACGGTGGTGTTTGTCGAGGTCCGCCAACGCAGCCGCAGCGACCATGGCGGGGCGGCGGCCAGCGTCGGGCCTGTCAAACAGCGGCGCATCATTTTGGCGGCCCGGCACTACCTGTTGCGCTGGCGTCGCCTGCCCCCGGTGCGCTTCGATGTGGTGGCCATCGAGGCCCAGGGTCCCCAGTGGTTGCAAGGGGCTTTTGACGCGGGCTGAAACCGGCCCTTGACAGCGATCAAGCCCGGTTTGTGCGGGATTTGCCGGCAGGCGCCGGAGATCGCGCGCACCCGGGGTTATCATCGCCTGCGCATGCTAGACCTTCGAATTCAACAACACTTCATTGACAGCGCGGATTTGCACTACCAAGTGGCCGAAACGCTGGCCAAACCGGTGGATGCGGCCGTGCAATCGGTGCTGGCCTCGGTCACCGGCGGCGGCAAAGTGCTGGTGGGGGGTCTGGGCACGTCCACCGCCTTGGCCCAGTACCTGGTGAACCTGCTGGTGGGCGGTTTTGAACGTGAACGCCCGGGCCTGGCGGCCATCTGCCTGTCCTCCGACGCCCTGATGGCCACCCGCTGGAGCGATGGCCAGGCCATGGCCAAGCAAGTGCTGGCCCTGGGCCAGACCGGGGATGTGCTGGTGCTGATCAGCACCGATGGCAGCGAAGCGGCCCTGGTTCAGGCCGCGCAGGCGGCGCACGAACGCGAAATGAGCGTGTTGGCCGTGACCGGGCACCAAGGCGGTGCTTTGGCCCGCCAGCTGCGCGAAACCGATGTGCATGTGTGTGTGCCGCACGAGCGGCCGGCACGCATTTGTGAAGTGCAGCAACTGGTGCTGCACTGTCTGTGTGATGGCATTGACACCCAATTGCTGGGCGAACAGGAGTCTCTTTAAATGAAACGCAATCTTCAATCTCTGGTGTTCTCAGGTGCGGTTCTGGCCGTGGCGGTGACCGGTCTTTCCGGCTGCGCGCCGCTGATCGTGGGCGGCGCGGTCGCCACCGGCATCATGGTCACGGACCGCCGCACCTCGGGCGCGCAGGTGGAAGACCAGGCCATCGAGATCAAAATTGCCTCGGCCGTGCGCCAGGAGCTGGGCGACCGTGTGCACCTGAACGTGACCAGCTTCAACCGCAAGGTGTTGCTGACCGGTGAGGTCACCACGGCCGCCGAAAAAGAGCGCATCGAGAAGATCGCGCAAAGCCAGGAAAACGTGCAGTCGGTGGTGAACGACCTGGCCATGATGCCCGCCAGCACCCTGACCCAGCGCTCGAAAGACACGGTGCTCACCAGCCGCGTCAAGGCCGCATTCATCGACGCCAAGGACCTGCAGGCCAATGCGGTGAAAGTGGTGACCGAGCGCGGGATTGTCTATTTGATGGGCCGGGTCACCAGCCGCGAAGCCAAGCGGGCCACCGACATCGTGCGCGGCATGAGCGGCGTGGCCAAGGTGGTGCGGGTCTTTGATGAGATCTCGGAAGAAGAGCTCAAGCGCCTGAGCCAGCCCACCACCCTGAAGCGCTGAACCGGGGCCACCGGTTCAGCCCCGTTTTCAGCGCAAACGGCGGATCAGGCTGGACGTGTCCCAGCGGCCGCCGCCCATTTTCTGGACATCGGCGTAAAACTGGTCGACCAAGGCCGTGACGGGCAGGCGCGCCCCGTTGCGCTTGGCTTCGTCAAGCACCAGGCCCAGGTCCTTGCGCATCCAGTCCACGGCAAAGCCAAACTCGAATTTGTCATCGGCCATGGTCTTGCCGCGGTTGTCCATCTGCCAGCTTTGGGCCGCGCCCTTGCCGATCACGTCCAGCACCTGGTGCATGTCCAGACCGGCCTGCTGGCCAAAGGCGATGGCCTCGGACAGGCCTTGCACCAGGCCTGCGATGCAAATCTGGTTGACCATCTTGGCCAGCTGACCTGCGCCGGAGGCGCCCAGCAAGGTGAAGGCGCGTGAAAAGGCCATGGCCACCGGCTTGACCCGGTCGAAGGCGGCGGCATCGCCACCGCACATCACCGTCAGCATGCCGTTTTGCGCGCCGGCCTGGCCACCCGACACGGGGGCATCCACAAAGTGCAAACCCTGTTGTTGGGCTTGCGCATACAAGGCGCGGGCCACTTCGGCCGAGGCCGTGGTGTGGTCCACAAACACCGCGCCGGGCTTCATGCCGGCAAAAGCACCGTCCGGGCCCAGCACCACGCTGCGCAAATCGGCATCGTTGCCCACGCAGGCGAACACGATGTCGGC
>JAIXXW010000034.1 GCA_027490555.1 Comamonadaceae bacterium
CCTGCCGGACTTGCTGGCCGAGCGCGAGCGCCTGCAGCGCCCGCAGGTGGACATCAGCTTTCCCGAGATCGAAAAGTTCGACCACCTGCCGCCCGCCAAGGTGGAGGGCGCCACCGCCTATGTGTCGATCATGGAAGGCTGCAGCAAGTACTGCAGCTACTGCGTGGTGCCCTACACCCGGGGCGAGGAAGTGTCTCGCCCCTTTGACGATGTGCTGGTCGAGGTGGCCGGGCTGGCCGCGCAGGGCGTGAAAGAAATCACCCTGCTGGGCCAGAACGTGAACGCTTACCGGGGCAAGATGGGTGGCACCTCGGACATGGCAGACTTTGCGCTGCTGCTGGAATACGTGGCCGACATGCCTGGCATCGAACGCATCCGCTATGTGACCAGCCACCCCAACGAGTTCACCCAACGCCTGATCGACGCTTACGAGAAAATCCCGCAACTGGTCAGCCACCTGCACCTGCCGGTGCAGCACGGGTCCGACAAAATTTTGATGGCCATGAAGCGCGGCTACACCGCCATGGAATACAAGAGCACCATCCGCAAGCTGCGGGCCATCCGCCCCGACATGTCGCTCAGCAGCGATTTCATCGTGGGCTTCCCCGGTGAAACCGAGGACGACTTTCAGAAGATGATGAAACTCATCACCGATGTGGGTTTTGACGCGAGTTTCAGCTTCATCTTCAGCCCCCGCCCCGGCACGCCTGCAGCCAACCTGCACGACGACACGCCACACGCCGAAAAACTGCGCCGCCTGCACCACCTGCAAGCGACCATCGAAGACCATGTGCGGCGCATCGGCGACAGCCGCGTGGGCACGGTGCAACGCATTTTGGTGGAGCGCCCTTCGCGCAAGGACGCGACCGAGTTGGCCGGGCGCACCGAGTGCAACCGGGTGGTGAATTTCCCCGGTGGCCCCCACATGGACCGCCTGATCGGCCAGATGGTGGACGTGCGCATCACCCAAGGCCTGTCGCACTCGCTGCGCGGCGAGTTGCTGATCCGCGATTGATGCTCTGAAAGAGGCCCTGACTTGGGCAGGCCCCACGTCCGAAGGCACCTGCGCCATCCGGTCAGGAGTCTCTGCCGACTTCGCGGATGTAGCGCCGGTAGTCGCCGTGTGGGATGGGCGTGAGGCCCTCCACGGCTTGGTTGTAGACATAGGTCTGCACCGACTGGCCTTGCAGCGGGCCAGCCACCACGGTGAACACCTCACGCCAGTACTGTGAGGCGGCGCGGTCGCCGGGCACCATGTCTTCCACCGCGTCAAGCCGCGCCAGGTGCACGTCATCGACTGCGTAGACCTCGCCGCTGACCCGCCCCGCACCGGGAATCAGACCGGGGTAACGTCCCACATCGACCAAACGCCCCGGCAACTCGGCCGCACCCACAAAGCGGGCCCCTTGCATCTGGGCTTGCAGGCGCAAACCGGGTAAGAGCGTGCCGTAAATGAAAAGCAGGTGCATCGGGTGGCCGTCTGCGGGGATCAGCGGGGCATGCCGGGAAAGCCCCCGCCGCCACCCATCATGCCTTTCATGGCGCCCATGCGTTTCATCATCTTCATCATGCCGCCGCCTGACATTTTTTTCATCATGTCCTGCATCTGCTCGAACTCCTTGAGCATGCGGTTGACATCCTGCACCTGAACCCCTGCGCCCGCAGCGATGCGGCGCTTGCGGGTGGCCTTGATCAGCTCGGGTTTTTTCCGCTCCAGCGGGGTCATGCTGTGGATGATGCCCTGCTTGCGGCCGATGTCTTTTTCAACCTTGTCCATGTCCATCGAGCCAGCCTTGGCGGTCAGCTGGCTGGGCAGCTTGTCCATCAGGCTCGACAGCCCACCCATTTGCTTCATCTGCTGGATCTGGGCCAGAAAATCGTTCAAGTCAAAGCTGCCGCCGCCCTTGACCTTGGCCGCCAGCTTTTGCGCTGCGGCCATGTCCACGCCTGCGGTGACCTGCTCGACCAGGGCCACGATGTCGCCCATGCCCAGGATGCGTCCCGCGTGGCGCTCGGCGTCGAACACCTCCAGGCCATCGATCTTTTCGCTGGTGCCGGCAAATTTGATCGGCACACCCGTGATCTGGCGCACCGACAGTGCGGCACCGCCGCGTGAATCGCCGTCGAGCTTGGTCAGAACGATGCCCGTCAGCGGCAAGGCCTCGCTGAAAGCCCTGGCGGTGTTGGCCGCGTCCTGGCCCTGCATGGCATCGACCACGAACAAGGTTTCCACCGGCCGCAGCTCGGCATGCAGGCCCTTGATTTCATTCATCAAGGCTTCGTCAATCGCCAGGCGACCGGCGGTGTCCACCAGCAAAACGTCAAAGAAATGCTTGCGCGCATAGTCGATGGCGGCGCGGGCGATGTCGATCGGTTTTTGCTCGGGTGAGCTGGGGAACCATTCGGCCCCGGCCTGGGCGGTGACGGTCTTGAGCTGCTCGATGGCGGCCGGACGGTAGACGTCGCCCGAGACCGTCAGCACCTTTTTCTTGCGCTTGTCGATCAGGTGCTTGGCCAGCTTGGCGGTGGTGGTGGTCTTGCCCGCGCCCTGCAAACCGGCCATCAGGATCACGGCAGGCGGCTGCGTGGCCAGGTTGATGTCCGAGACCCCTTCGCCCATGGTGGCGGCCAGTTCCCGGTTGACCACCCCCACCAGCGCCTGGCCGGGCTTGAGGGAGCCCATGACTTCCTGGCCCAAGGCTTTGTCCTTGACACGGGCAATGAAGTCGCGCACCACCGGCAGGGCCACGTCGGCCTCCAGCAAGGCCATGCGCACCTCGCGCAGCATGTCGGCCACGTTCGACTCGGTGATGCGGGCCTGCCCGCTGAGGGTCTTGACAAGGCGTGAGAGTTTATCGGTCAGGGCGGAGGCCATGCAGAAATCCAGAAAAAACCGGCTCGGCGTGTTGGCGAAACCCCAGCGGCTGCGCCCGAAAGGCTAAACTCGGTCCCATGATTTTAGCGAGTGCGCCTTTGTGGACGCTGCCCTTCACGGCATTGGCAGCCCTGATCTATGCCTTGCCAGCCCTGGTGCCCCGTCGCCTGGGCGATGTGCACGCGCGCCATCTGCTCTGGCTGGCCTGGGGTCTGCATGCCTTGAGCCTGCTGGCGCTGCTGATGGGGCCAGTCCGCTTTGGCTTTGCACCGGCACTGTCGGTCACGGCCTGGCTGGTCGTCACCGCTTATTTGATCGAAACCCAGTTTTTCCCCAAGCTCAAGGCCCGCTGGGCCGTGGGCAGCCTGGGCGCCATCACCGTGGTGCTGGCCTGGGTCTTCCCGGGCACGCTGATCACCAGCCAGGCATCGGCCTGGCTGCCACTGCACTTTGCCTTGGGCTTGTCGGCCTACGGCATGTTTGCCGCTGCGGTGGTGCACGCCTGGATGATGACCCGCACCGAGCAGGACATCCGCAAGGCCCACGAAGGCTCCAGCGGTCTGCCGCTGCTGACGCTGGAGCGGCTGACGTTTCGCTTTGTGACGGCCGGATTTGTGCTCCTGTCGGCGACCCTGGTGGCGGGCACGCTGTTTGGTGAAGCGCTGTATGGCGAGAGCCACACCGAATGGCGGTGGGACCACAAACGGGTCTTTGCGGTGCTGTCTTGGCTGACCTTCGCCACCTTGCTGGTGGGTCGCAGCCAATGGGGCTGGCGCGGCCGCCGCGCCGTGCGCGTGCTCTACATCGGCGCCGGCTTGCTGCTGCTTTCTTATGCCGGCTCGCGCTTTGTCCTCGAAGTCTTGCTGGGACGTGCCGCATGAAATACCTGATCTGGCTGGTGATCATTTTGCTGGCCATCTGGGCCTACAAACGCTCGCGCCGGCCTGCCCAGCCACCTGCGGACAAAACCCCAGCCCCTGCCACACCCTCGAACATGGTGGGCTGTGCCCACTGTGGGCTGCACCTCCCCCAGGAAGAAGCTGTCACCGGGGAAAAGGGCCTGTACTGCAGCACCGAACACCGCAGCGCCGCCCAGGACCGCAACCCGGTCTGAAACGCCCTGGCCTGGCGCCGGTCCCCTCCCCCCGAAGTTCGACGCTGATGGCCCGCCCCCTGTCCTGGAGCTGAGACACCATGACCCACCGATCCACAGACCCGGCCGAACTTTGGCAAGCGGGCTGGTACGCACCGGCCCAACGCTTGGACTCCCCCAACTTCGGCCCCCGGCCACAGGGCGCGTGCATCGACCTGCTGGTGGTGCATTCGATCAGCCTGCCACCGGGCCAGTATGGCGGGACAGAGGTCGCCGCCCTGTTCACCAACCAGCTGGACTGGGATGCCCACCCCTATTTCAGCCAAATCAGGGGGCTGCAGGTGTCGGCGCATTTTTTCATCCGGCGTGACGGCGCCTTGGTGCAATTTGTCAGCGCCGACGACCGGGCCTGGCATGCTGGACAGTCGGCCTACCGCGGACGCAGCCAGTGCAACGACGACTCCGTCGGCATCGAGCTCGAAGGGCTGGAGGGCGACGTGTTCGAGGACGCCCAATACGCGCAACTGGCCCGTCTTTGCCAGGCCCTGAAATCCCGCTACCCGATCGCCCACGTGGCTGGGCATGAGCACATCGCCGCCGGGCGAAAACAGGACCCTGGACCGGGCTTTGACTGGGCCCGTTTGCAACAAGCGCTGACTTGGCCACATTCGTACTTTCCCTAGGGATGTCAAACAACAACTGAAAAAAATATTGACCCAGTCATTTTTATTTTTTCGCTCAGTTTCATCGAATCTCTGGCCAGATCCAAGACCGCCTGCGCCAGTCCAGACAAGCACTTGGACGGCAAATCCCGCCAAGGGGCGCATGGTGCTTGGTTCTGATCGCAAAAACACTGTTTTCAAAGCACTTTCCAAGGCGTTTTTCAGCCTTTGAAAATGCCCATATATTGGCCGATCGGTCGGCCTGGGGCTCCCGAGGCCCCAAAGCCTCTGTACACTACCTGTAGTGGCTTGCAAGGGTATCGGACACCAGATATAGTGTCCGACACGAATTCACAGAATTGAAAAATCGACGGATTTCCAGCCCGCACCGCCTCGCCAAAACAGACCATAAATCACAAAAAAACCATGCACACCGACCTCAACATCCCAGCCTCCGCACCCGGCTTGATGAACCAGCCTTCCTCCCAGCGCACAGGGGCCCCATCGGCACAGAGCCTGAACCAGTACCAGATCATCCGCCGCAACGGGGCCGTGGTGCCGTTTGAGCCGGGCAAAATCGCCGTGGCTTTGATGAAAGCCTTCTTGGCCGTCCATGGCACGCAAGGCGCCGCCTCGGCCAGCGTGCGCGAAGTGGTCGAAGAGTTGACACACAACGTGGTCCGTGCCCTGGTCCGATCCCGTCCAGGCGGCGGCACCTTCCACATCGAAGATGTGCAAGACCAGGTCGAACTCGGTCTGATGCGCAGCAGCAACCACGAAGTGGCCCGCGCCTACGTGCTGTACCGCGAGCGTCGCGCCCAGGAGCGCGCACAGCAATCCCAGCAAGCAGCGCCGGCATCCCCAGAACCCGTCTTGCACGTCATCGACCAAGGCCAACGCCTGGCCCTCGACCTGAACCACCTGAAGTCGCTGATGGTCAAAGCCTGCGCTGGCCTGGGCCCCGATGTCAGTCCAGACCCCATCGTGGCCGAAACCATGCGCAACCTCTACGACGGCGTGCCGATGGAAGAGGTGTACAAGGCCTCCATCTTGGCCTCGCGCACCCTGATCGAGAAAGACCCCGACTACACCTACGTCACAGCGCGTCTGCTGATGCACACCATCGCCAAGGAAATCCTGGGCAAGGAAGTGTCCCAGGAACAGATGGCAGAGGAATACATCCAATATTTCCCGCAATTCATCAAAAAAGGCGTGGCCAACGACCTGCTGGACGAAAAACTGCTCCAATTTGATTTGAAAAAGCTGGCCGAGGCCCTGAAACCCGAGCGAGACCAGCAATTCGACTACCTGGGCCTGCAAACGCTGTACGACCGCTACTTCCTGCATGTGCGCAAGACCCGCATCGAAATGCCTCAGGCCTTCTTCATGCGCGTGGCTATGGGCCTGTCCCTCAACGAGATCGACCGCGAGGCCCGTGCGATCGAGTTCTACGAAGTGCTGTCCACTTTCGACTTCATGTCGTCGACCCCCACGCTGTTCAACAGCGGCACCCTGCGCTCGCAATTGTCGAGCTGCTACCTGACCACCGTGCCCGACGATCTGGACGGCATTTACGAGTCGATCAAGGAAAACGCACTGCTGTCCAAGTTTGCCGGTGGACTGGGCAATGACTGGACCCGGGTGCGCGCCATGGGCTCCCACATCAAAGGCACCAACGGCGAATCCCAGGGCGTTGTGCCCTTCCTCAAGGTGGTCAACGACACGGCCGTGGCCGTCAACCAGGGTGGCAAACGCAAAGGTGCGGTCTGCACTTACCTGGAAACCTGGCATCTGGACATCGAGGAATTCCTGGAACTGCGCAAAAACACCGGTGACGACCGCCGCCGCACCCACGACATGAACACCGCCAACTGGATTCCAGACCTGTTCATGCGCCGTGTCATGGAAAAAGGTCAGTGGACCCTGTTTTCACCTTCCGATGTGCCCGATCTGCATGACCTCTTCGGACAGGCCTTCGAGAAAGCCTACCTGGCCTACGAAGAAAAAGCCCAGCGCGGTGAAATCAAACCCAGCAAGACGGTGCCGGCCACCGACCTGTGGCGCAAGATGCTGTCGATGCTTTTCGAAACAGGGCACCCCTGGATCACCTTCAAGGACCCTTGCAATGTGCGCTCGCCCCAGCAGCACGCCGGCGTGGTGCACTCGTCCAACCTGTGCACGGAAATCACGCTCAACACCAGCGACACCGAAACCGCTGTCTGCAACCTGGGTTCGGTCAACCTCTTGCGTCACCTCAAGGACGGTGCCAACGGCAAGGTCATTGACCACGAAAAACTGAAGAAGACCATCACCATCGCCATGCGCATGCTGGACAACGTGATCGACATCAACTATTACGCGGTCAAGAAGGCCCGCGACTCCAACATGCGCCACCGTCCCGTTGGCCTGGGCCTGATGGGATTCCAAGACGCTCTGTACGAAATGCGGATTCCTTATGCATCCCAGGCGGCTGTGGAGTTTGCCGACCAGTCGATGGAAGCGATTTGCTACTACGCTTACTGGGCATCGACCGAGTTGGCCAAAGAACGCGGCCAATACGCCACCTACAAAGGCTCCTTGTGGGACCAGGGCATCTTGCCACTGGACACCCTCAAGCTGCTGGAGCGCGAACGCGGTGGCTATGTCGAGGTCGACCGCTCGTCCACCCTCGACTGGGATTCCCTGCGCAAGAAAATCGCTGCCGATGGCATGCGCAACTCCAACTGCGTGGCGATCGCACCGACCGCCACCATCTCCAACATCATTGGTGTGGACGCTTCGATCGAGCCTTGCTTTGGCAACCTGTCGGTCAAATCCAACCTGTCGGGCGAGTTCACGGTGATCAACAGCTACCTGGTGCGCGACTTGAAGCGCCTGGGGCTGTGGGACGACGTGATGGTCATGGACCTGAAGCATTTTGACGGCTCCTTGCGTCCGATCGACCGTGTGCCCCAGGAAATCAAGGCGCTTTACGCGACCGCCTTCGAAGTTGAAACCATCTGGCTGGTGGAAGCCGCCGCACGTCGCCAAAAATGGATCGACCAAGCGCAGTCACTCAACATCTACATGGCGGGGGCCTCCGGCAAAAAGCTGGACGACACCTACAAACTGGCCTGGTTGCGCGGCCTCAAAACCACTTACTACCTGCGCACATCCAGCGCCACACAGGTGGAGAAATCCACCGTGCAAGCCGGCTCGCACAACGCGGTGTCTTCATCGGTGGCCTCAGTCTCCGGCATGGCTGCCGTGGAAGCTGCCGCCGCCGCATCGCATGCACCCCTGAACACGTCACCTGCAACCGACGTCAAGTTCTGTGCGATCGATGATCCGGGTTGCGAAGCGTGTCAATGAAGCCTCGCACAACGCATGCGTTTGCGTTGTGCGATGCAATTGAACAACACTTCGGGCGCGATGTTCGCCACAAAGTGAATCACCGCTTTGCATTTCGTCAGCGTGCTTTCATAATTTGAGAATTGGAAAATCTATGTTGTCCTGGGACGATCAAGTCAAATCCGCATTGCAACCTGCAATGCCCCCCTTCACCGGTGCAGACGCCGCTGCCACCATGGGCTCGGTGTCTTCGGCCTCCAGCACACCTTCTTCTGCTGCACCACGCCGCATGAGCGCTGCGGACAAGCGCATCATCAATGGCCAGACCGATGTCAACCAGCTGGTGCCTTTCAAGTACAAGTGGGCATGGGAAAAATACCTGGCCACCTGTGCCAACCACTGGATGCCGCAGGAAGTGAACATGAACCGCGACATCGCCTTGTGGAAAGACCCCAACGGTCTGACCGAAGACGAGCGCCGCATCGTCAAGCGCAACCTCGGCTTCTTTGTCACCGCCGATTCCCTGGCCGCGAACAACATCACCCTGGGCACCTACCGCCACATCACGGCGCCCGAGTGCCGCCAGTTCCTCCTGCGCCAGGCCTTTGAGGAAGCGATCCACACCCACGCCTACCAATACATCGTGGAGTCCCTGGGTCTGGACGAGAGCGAAATCTTCAACGCTTACAACGAAATCAAATCCATCCGCGACAAAGACGAGTTCTTGATCCCGTTCATCAATGTGATCATGGACCCGAACTTCAAGACGGGCACATTGGCCACCGACCAGACATTGCTCAAGTCGCTGATCGTCTTTGCCTGCCTGATGGAAGGCCTTTTCTTTTACGTTGGATTCACACAGATTCTGGCTTTGGGCCGACAGAACAAGATGACCGGTGCTGCCGAACAGTACCAGTACATCCTGCGCGACGAATCCATGCATTGCAACTTCGGCATTGATTTGATCAACACCATCAAGCACGAAAATCCACAACTGTGGACCGCTGAATTCAAGAACGAAATCAAGGAACTGTTCCTGCA
>JAIXXW010000191.1 GCA_027490555.1 Comamonadaceae bacterium
GAAGCCAGTGGCGACGGCATGGCCATGGCCCATGTTTACACCGACCTGGCCGACGCGGGCGATCACGATGCCCTGCCCCGTGCCGAAGCCTTGATCCTGGGCCTGGGCTTTCGGGTGGACGAACTCCAGCAGCCGGTCAACAGTTTCTCGGGCGGCTGGCGCATGCGCCTGCAACTGGCCCGGGCGCTGATGTGCCCGTCCGACATCCTGCTGCTGGACGAACCCACCAACCACCTGGACCTGGATGCCCTGGTCTGGCTAGAAGCCTGGCTGCAGCGCTACAGCGGCACCCTGGTCGTGATCAGCCACGACCGTGAATTTTTGGACGCGGTGACCCAGGTCACGCTGCACATCGAAAACGCCAAGCTGACACGCTACGGCGGCAACTACAGCGCGTTTGAAATCCTGCGCGCCCAGCAGATGGAACTGCAGCAGGCCTCATTCGCCAAGCAGCAAGACAAGATCGCCCACCTGCAAAAGTTCATCAACCGTTTCAAGGCCCAGGCCAGCAAGGCCAAGCAGGCGCAAAGCCGGGTCAAGGCCCTGGAACGCATGGAAAAAGTGGCGCCACTGCTGGCCGAGGCCGAGTTCACCTTCGGCTTCAAGGAACCCCACAACCTGCCCAACCCGATGTTGGCCATCAGCGAGGCCAGTTTTGGTTACCGGCTCGAGGGCGAAACCAAAACCATCGTGCAAGGCGTGAGCAAATCGGTGCTGGCCGGGCAACGCATCGGCATCCTGGGGGCCAACGGCCAGGGCAAATCGACCCTGGTCAAAACCATTGCCCGCACCCTGCCGCAGCTGTCGGGCACGCTGACCGAAGGCAAGGGCCTGAACATCGGCTACTTTGCCCAGCAGGAACTCGATGTGCTGCACACCCAGGACACCCCCTTGGAGCACATGGTCCGCCTGGCCAAAGAGCTGGGCCCGAACAGTGGCGAGCCCAGCCGCGAACAGGATTTGCGCAACTACCTGGGCACCTTCAACTTCACCGGCGACATGGTCAAGCAGACCGTGGGCACCATGAGTGGTGGCGAAAAGGCCCGCCTGGTGCTGGCCATGATCGTGTGGCAACGGCCAAATTTGCTGCTGCTGGACGAACCCACCAACCACCTGGACCTGGCCACCCGCGAAGCGCTGTCGATGGCACTCAATGAATTCGAAGGCACCGTCATGCTGGTCAGCCACGACCGGGCTTTGTTGCGCGCGGTGTGCGACGAATTCTGGATGGTGGGCCGAGGCCGGGTCGAGCCCTTCGATGGCGACCTGGACGATTACCAGAAATACCTGCTCGACGAGTCCAGGCGCCTGCGCGAGGAGGCCAAGAACAGCGCCAGACATGCAGCGCCCGTGGCCATCGCGGCCTCGGCCCCCGTGGCCGAACAAGCGCCAAAGCCGGCGCAAGCCATGACGGCCACCAGCCCTGCAAGCCCCACCCTCAGCAGCGCCGAACAACGCAAACAAGACGCCCTGCGGCGTCAGCAATGGGCTGCGCAGACCCGCCCCCTCAAGCGCGAACTGGAGCAAGCCGAACAGCGCATGGCCGTGATCGAGCAAGAAAAAAACGCGCTCGAGCAGCAACTGAGCACCCCGCTGCCACCGGCGGAGATCGCACAAGCCGGTCGACGCCTCAAGGCCCTCACCGACGAGATGGCCACGTTGGAAGAGCGCTGGCTGGAACTGACCGAGCAATTGCAGGCCATGGCCTGAGCCGCTGCCCACAGGCCGCTGGTGTCTGGGCCCGCTGTCAGGGCGCCTGGCAGACCGGCACACCTTTGCACCACCATCGCACTTTACTCACTGTGACCAGCTCGCAGCGGGACTCGCACCCGCAGGTGGGCGCCCATGCTGGGCGCACATGAAAAAAGCACTTTGTACCTGCGTACAAAGTGCTTTTGAATTGGTGGGACCAGCGGGGGTCGAACCCACGACAAACGGATTAAAAGTCCGCTGCTCTACCAACTGAGCTATGGTCCCTGTGCCAGAGCGCGTGCACTCAGGCAAGACTCAGATTATAGCCTTAAATTTTCCGCCGGTTGGACGGGCCGGCCAGAAAATTCAAAATTTCAGAGGCGGCGCACATGCCGAACGTGGCGGTGACGCTGACCACCGATCCGTAGCCATGGCAATTGAGCGAGCCATCGCTGTCGATGGCGCAGGACGCATCGGGCGGGGCCACCGCCTCGCGGCTGAACACGCCCCGCACACCGATGCGCTGCCCGCCCCGGGCGGCCTGGTGATGCTTGCGCAAGCGGTAGCGCAGCTGCGCCAGCAAAGGGTCGTGGGTGATGCGGGACAAATCGTCCACGTCCACCTGGTGGGCCAGACGTTTGCCACCTGCAGCCCCCACGGTGATGAAGCCCACCTGCAAGGACATGGCCCAATGGGCCAGGGCCACTTTGGCCTTGACCTGATCGCAGGCATCGATCAGGGCATCGGGGGTGTCGGGCATCAAAGCCGGCCAGTTCTCGGGGCTGACGAAATCGTCCACCACATCCACCCGGCAATCCGGGTTGATGAGGGCGATGCGGGCCTGCATGGCCAGCACCTTGGATTGCCCGGTGGTGAGGCTCAAGGCATGGATTTGTCGGTTGATGTTGGACTCTGCGATATGGTCCATGTCGATCAGCGTCAAGCGCCCCACGCCCGAGCGTGCCAAAGCCTCCGCCGACCACGACCCCACGCCGCCCAGCCCGACCACGGCGACATGCGCCTGCCGGATGCGCTGCGCACCCGCCAGGCCATACAGGCGCTGCAGTCCGCCAAAGCGTCGCTGCTCTTGCGCCGCCTGCAAGGCCGCATCCTGGGGGGATGCCAGCAGCTGTGGTCCGGCACGGGACCCAAGCGCTTCGGTCATGGCTGGGTTTGGCATCAGTCGCGCCGAATTTGCCACTGCAAGGTGGCCGTGGCGCCCCCAAAGATGCCCAGGACCGACACCAGACTGCCCAGGCTCAGGGTGGACAGGCCGGACAGGCCCTGCCCGAAGGTGCAGCCCATGGCCAGCACCCCACCGATGCCCATCAAACTGCCCCCCACCACATGGCGAATCAGGTCGGCCTGCTGGGTGAAACTCTCCCAGCGAAATGTGCCCTGCAGCACAGCACTGAGACAAGCCCCAAAGAGCATGCCTGCGGCACTGACCATGCCCAGGCTCAGGCGCTTGGTGCCATCGCTGTAGTACAACAGGGCATCGAGCCAGTAGGCCACCGGCGCGGTCAAGCTCAGGGCTTCCATGCGGCCGCTGTGGGTGGTCAGGAAAACAGGCTCGAGGGTATCGGGGTGCTCGGGCACGAAACCGAACACGCCACTGAGCCACCAAAACGCCACCACCAGCAAGCCCAGGCCGGCCCCCGTGACCCAGTTGGGCCAGGTGTTGAAGCCGGGCCCCTTGACCACCCAGGCCAGCAAGACCAGCGCAAGCAGGGCAGCGGACAAGCCCCAGGCATCGGGCAAGGACAGGCCGGTCAGGGCGGACAACCACTGCCCGGCAAAGGGGCCATGCGGCAAGGCCAGCCCCACAGGATCGAGTTGCTGGACGCGCCAGACAGCGGTCAAACCTTTGAGGGTGGCCAAGCCCGTGATGGCCATGGCCAGCAACACCACCAGGGATTTCAGATTGCCAGCACCCAAGCGCACCAAAGTCTTGCTGCTGCAGCCAGACGCCAGCACCATGCCCACACCAAACAGGGCGCCGCCCAACAGGCC
>JAIXXW010000253.1 GCA_027490555.1 Comamonadaceae bacterium
GACGATCAGAATTTTCAAAGCATCGTTGAAGACTGTGTGCGCCAAATGCCCAGAGGATGTCTGCGCCACAGGGTGGCTGGTGTCGATGGCCTCAATGGGCAGCCAAACATCAAAGCATGTGCCTTCATTGGGCGTGCTCACCAATTGGATGGATCCGCCCCAGCCTTGAATCAGACGTTCAACCACCGACAAGCCCAGCCCATTGCCCCTCAGCGCATCATCCGGCGTTGCTCCATGGGGGTGGTCAAGCCGGACAAATGGCTCGAATACCGATTGTTGCGATGTCAGCGGTATGCCCACCCCGGAATCCGTCACCCGCAGATGGAGGTTGCCCTTGGCGTCGGTCAAGGGCATGTAATCCACACGCAATTCGACAAATCCTTTGGGCGTGAATTGGATGGCGTTACTAAGCAAGTTGAAGATGATTTGGGTCAATCTGTGGGGATCCAAGTGAGCCCAGTTGGGAAGCTGGTCGCCCAGCGCCATGGCATAAAACAGTTTTTGCTCGGATGCTTTGGCGGCCAAAGCGGCATGGGCTTCAAAGATCACCTTTTTCAGCTCGACTTTCTGAGCTGCAAAGGCCAACTGACCCTGTTGGATTTGGGAGAAGTCAAGCAGGTCATTGACCACGTTCAGCATGATGGAGGAGGAATTCAAGGCGTGCTGGATTTGTTGTAAAACTTGGGCCGGTAACTGGCGATGCCTGTGAAGCAGGTTGAGATAGCCCATGATCACATTCAAGGGGGTGCGCAATTCACGGCTGACAGTGGCCAAAAATTTGTCTTTTGCGGCATGGCTGCTTGTCAACCGGTGCTTCATGTTTTCAAGTTGCTCGCTCTTTCTTTGGATGATGAGCAAGTGTTCTGACTGGGCAGAACCCAAGGCCATGGCCACCATGGCCTGTGCAACGGCCATTGAACCGATCATGATCGCCCACAGTCCTGGAGAAACGATTTTTCCTGTTTCAATCAGCCCACCGGTTTGGGCGAAAAACATGGCCAACACCACAATGACTGCGATGGACAAGCAAAAAACCCCCCATCGCCTCGAAAGGACATAAAACGGAAGAATGGGAAGCACGCCCAGCCAGACCATCACGGGTGAGGCGATCCCCCCCATGTGGAGCGCGTTGAAGACTGTCCACAAAAGAAGGCTGGCTTGAAAAATGGCATGTGCCCCCACCAGTGGCAAGCCTGAGGTCCAGGCAGCAAAGTTGAGCAATATGACCGTGGCCACGATGAGCGCCGACCAGGCCGCCTGCGGTTCATCCCAGACAAACCACCACGGACACACAACGACCAGCCATACAACTGCCGCCAAACTGAATGTGGCAAAGAAAATATCTTTCGAAGATCGTCGGTCCACAGGCATCCACGCGCGGACACGCTCGAAGACCTCTGCTTTGTGTTTGCTTTGGTTTTTTATCAAAACATCACCAGAAAAAATTATTTCTGGTATTTTGAAAATTTTTCATTCTTTATGAATGACATTTTAAAAATAGCATTAAAAATGTTCAGTTTTCTCTGTTGCCGCTCACGTCTTTCTGATCAAGGCTGTAGCCGACCGGCCAGGCGACTGGCTGTCAGCGCCAAACCTGCCGGCCAACTGTCGGCCAGCTCGCCATGTTGTGCGGCAGCAGCGCACGCGGCATCGAAAGCACTGTAGCCCTGTGCCATGCGGGCACCGACCAGTCCGGCCAGTACATCGCCGGTGCCACCCGTGGCCAAGTGGCCGTTGCCCGAGGTGTTGATGCGCGCTGCGTGCCCGGGGGCGGCGATCACCGTGCCCGAACCCTTCAGGACCACGCAGCACTGGAAAAGATCGACCAGTTCTTGTGCCGACTGCAGGCGCTGGCTTTGCACCGCATCGGTGGTGCAGCCCAGCAGCCGGGCCGCTTCCAATGGGTGGGGTGTGATCACGGTGGCTTGCCCACCGGATTCCAGGGTGGCCCGTCGGCGCAGCGCGTTTTGCAGTGGTTTGTCGTGTGCCACAGCGTTGAGGCCATCGGCATCCAGCACCAAGCGGGCACTGCGCCGCAGCACCTCGGGCAAGACCGCCTGCACGGCAGTGCCCCCGCCGCAGCCACACACCACATTCAATCGTTCCAGTGCCAGTGTTTTGAAGCGCCCTTGCATCACATCCGGTGCAACGCATGCCAGAGCATGGTCGGACAGAGTACTCAAAATGACCCGTCCGGCCCCGGCGTGCAATGCGGCGGTGGCTGCCAAAACGGCTGCGCCCCCCATGCCCACGCCCTGCGAGGCCATGCCCGAGCCACCCACGACGGCCACATCACCGTGACTGCCTTTGTGGCTGGCATGGGGTCGGCTGGAACCCGCATGCGGGGGGTTGAGCCAGGCCAGGGCTTGCACGGGGTGGTGGCTGGGTTGATAACCCAGGTCTTCAAGCCAGATCTGACCACTGGCATCGCGCCCATGGCCCATGAGGAGTCCGGCCTGGACCGCGATCAGGCTCAGGGTGTGGGTGGCGCGCACGGCCATGCTTTGGCCATTTTCGCCCCCCAGCCATTGGCCCGATTGCGGGTTCAGTCCGGTCGGGACATCGATGGCCAGCACCGGGGCCGAGCATGCCTGCATGGCCAGCACACAGTTTTGCAGGAGCTGGCTCAAGGGGCGTGTTGCGCCAATGCCCAGGAGGGCGTCGATGCACACATCGCGCGCATCCAGCTGGCTCAGCCATGCATGGGGAATTTCAGTCTGCACCCGAACGCCTGCCTGCCGGGCCCGCTCCAAAGCCGCTTGGGCGTCTGCGGGGCCCGTCTCAGGTGACCGCATCAGGCTGACCACCACCTCTTTGCCCCATTGGTGCAGGTGCCACGCCGCTTCCAGACCATCGCCGCCGTTGTTGCCGGGACCAGCGGCCACCCAGATGCGTCGGGCATGCGGCGCCATCGCCATGGCCAGCCGTGCGCAAGCCAGTCCCGCGCTTTGCATCAAAGGTGTGGAACTCAGGCCCTGCAGCGCTGGCTCCAGCTGCCGCACGCCCTCAGGCCCCAGGATGGGCCAGGCATGGGTGCGGCTCAGGACTTGCATCGGGTCAGTGCGTTTGCAACAGGGGTTCGATCAACGAGGCCAATTGCAAAATGCAGTCGTCGTGCATGGCCCCGTGCCAGGCCATCAGGCCCACCGGCAGTTCGTCCGGTGTGTGGCAGGGCAGTGAGATGCCGCAGCCATCCAGGGTGTTGACCGCACTGGTGTTGCGCAGCATCAAGCCATTGATTCGGAAAAATTCGGCATCGCGCTCGGCCCCCG
Organism: Comamonadaceae bacterium; assembly: GCA_027490555.1. Lineage (GTDB taxonomy): Bacteria > Pseudomonadota > Gammaproteobacteria > Burkholderiales > Burkholderiaceae_C > Limnohabitans_A. Next base: position 3,273 of record JAIXXW010000253.1, read on the forward strand.
GTGCCACCTGGCTGATGAGGGGGGCGGTGATGGGGGTGGTGGGAGACAAGATGGCGTCGTAAGCCAGCAGCACGCTTTCCACCCGGCGAATCCAGTGTTGGCGGGCCTGGACCAGGACCATGTACTCGTGGGCTTTCATGTCAGCGCCGCGCATCAGGCGTTGCAGCACCCGGGGATCGTAGCGTTGACTTTCACGGCTCAACAACTCGCGGTGCCAGGCAAACCCCTCTGCCGGGCTGAAACCGCCAGTGCTCATCATCGGAGCCAACTCGTGCAGTTCGTTCAATGCGATCTCGTCGATGTGGGCCCCCGCTGAGCGCAGCGTCTTCAAGCTGCGCTCGAAAGCCCGTTCCACTGTGGCATCCATGCCGTCTTGCATCAGGTGCGTGACCACCGCCAGACGGTACCCGGACAAGGGGCGTTTGCCCAGAGGGACTTTTCGGGCCGACAACACCTCGTGCGCCACGATCGCGTCGCGCACCGTGCGTGTCATGGCACACACCGTGTCCAGGGTGGTGGACAAGGGCAGGGCGCCTTGGGTGGGCACCCGGCGTGCGGTGTTTTTGAAACCCACGATGCCGTTCATGGCGGCAGGCACCCGGATCGAGCCGCCCGTGTCCGAACCCAGACCGATGAAGGCGGCCCCTGTGGCCACCGACACGGCGGCACCCGAGCTGGAGCCGCCCGGCACATGGGGGCGCCCGGCCTCGCCAACCGCCCGGTTGTACAGCCCATCCCAGGCGGCGGGTGTGCCGTGATGCGGGTTGGTGCCCACGCCTGAAAAGGCAAATTCGACCATGTGGGTGCGCCCCACCAGGCCAGCCCCTGCCGCCCGCAAACGGGCCACGGCGATGGCGTCGGCTTGGGCAGGCGACTGATTTTCCAGAACAGCCGATCCGGCCTGGGTCACTTGCCCCTGGACGTCAAACAGGTCTTTGATGGAGACCGCCAGGCCGGCCAGTGGCGTGTGCATCGCTTGGGGGGCACCCGCCGCCTGGTTCAGCAAATCGGGTGTGAGTTGCACAAAGGCATGCTGGCAAGCCGGGCTTTGCGCCAGGGCCAGACAGGCTTGGGCCAACTCGGTGGGGTGTGTGGTGCCAGCCCGAATGGCTTGTCGGGTGGCGGTCAGGTCAGCTTGCATGGTGCTGGGCGCTTGAGGCAGAGTCTGGATGCTATAATCCTAAGGCTTTGCTGAGCGGGGTTACTGTCTTTTGGGTGTCATGTACTGCATGAAATCCGGACCTTGACCCAGATCAAGCCAAGTTCATCCGCAAATCCGTCCCGACAAGGTGTTGCGGGCAGTTTCAGGAACTGCCCGCGATCAGAGGACCGGATTTTAGACCCAACCTTAGGAGTATTTTCATGTCCGTCACCATGCGCGAAATGCTGGAAGCCGGTGTCCACTTCGGTCACCAAACCCGCTTCTGGAACCCCAAGATGGCCCCGTTCATCTTCGGTCACCGCAACAAAATCCACATCATCAACCTGGAAAAATCGCTGCCGATGTTCCAGGACGCGATCAAGTTCGCCAAACAACTGTCCGCCAACCGCGGCACCATCTTGATGGTGGGCACCAAACGTCAAGCCCGTGAACTGGTGGCGGCCGAAGCCCAGCGCGCAGGCGTGCCTTTCGTAGACCAGCGCTGGTTGGGCGGCATGCTGACCAATTTCAAAACCGTCAAAACCTCGATCAAGCGCCTGAAAGACATGAAGGCCCAACAGGAAGCCGGTCTGGACAGCCTGAGCAAGAAAGAACAGCTGATGTTCAAGCGCGAGATGGAAAAGCTCGAAAAAGACATCGGCGGCATCCAGGACATGGCTGCTTTGCCCGATGCGATCTTTGTGATCGATGTGGGCTACCACAAGATCGCCATCTCGGAAGCCAAGAAACTGGGCATCCCCCTGATCGGTGTGGTGGACTCCAACCACTCGCCTGAAGGCATCGACTACATCATCCCCGGCAACGACGACTCGGCCAAGGCCGTGGCTTTGTACGCCCGTGGCATTGCCGACGCGATCATTGAAGGCCGCGCCAATGCGGTCAACGACGTCGTCAAGGCTGTGACCGAAGGTGCTGACGAGTTCGTTGAAGAAGCTAACGCTTCTGCCTGAGTTCCCAAGACTCGATGAAAGGGGCTTTGTGGCCCCTTTTTTTTAATCTGACTTTTTGACTGAATACGGAGAAATCAAATGGCTGCAATTACCGCAAGCATGGTCGCAGAACTGCGTGCAAAAACCGACGCCCCGATGATGGAGTGCAAAAAAGCCCTGACCGA
>JAIXXW010000312.1 GCA_027490555.1 Comamonadaceae bacterium
GTCGATCACCACCAGGCGCTCGTGCACATCGATCTGGGTGGCCGCCAGACCGATGCCGCCGGCCTCGTACATGGTCTCGATCATGTCGTCGATCAGGGTCTGCAGGCGGTCGTCCACCGATTGCACGGGCTTGGCCACCTTGTGCAGGCGTGGATCGGGATAGCAAAGGATGGGTCGCAGGGCCATGTTTCTCAAGCTCAGATGGGTTGCCGCTATTTTCGGTCATTTTGCTTCGGGGGCGGAATGGCGGGGTCCAAGAGACCGTATTGCACAAAACGGATCATGAAGCGGGCCAGGGCCAGACCGTCATGCGGCGCGGTCAGGCTGTCCATGCTGCTGGCATACAGGGACTCTCCCATCAGGCCACGGCGCTTGTCCAGCAAAAAGGCCGACACATCGGGCGTGAACTCCGGGTGCGGCTGAATGCAAAACACCTGATCGCCCAGGGCAAAGGCGGCCACAGGGCAATCGGGCTGGGTGGCCAGCAAGGTGGCCCCAGGGGGCAAGGCCAGCACCTGGTCCTGGTGGCTGGCCAGCAAAGTCATGCGGGCAGCCTGCCCCACACCCAGCCCCAGCTGCTCGGGTGCCCCCAACCAATCGTAAGTCTGCCGACCTGCGCGCCAGCCATTGGGGGCCCGCTGCACGGGCGCGCCCAGACAATGCGCGATCAGCTGGTGGCCAAAACACACGCCCAGCAGCTTGTGCCGGTCCTGCAGCAAACGAGTCACTCTCTCTCGCAAGGTCACCACCCAGGGCTCGTCCGAAAACGCGTCGGCCCGACTGCCGGTCAGGAGCACGGCGTCGTAAGTCTCGAATCTGTCCGGGTATTGTCCGTGACGCGCGCTGAAAGTGTCGATGCGCCCCTGGTAACCGACCTGCGCCAACAAACGCTCGAACATCGCCGCCACCCGCGTGTGCCGCTGGGCCAGGGCCAGGTCCAGATCGTCGTTTTCCAGAATGCACAGATGCATGTGCGCGGTGGGCAGATGGGCTGGGGGAGGCATGGGGTGATTTTATGGACTTGGCACCCAAAGGGCTTTGAACCACAATGCTCAACACACGAAGCAACAGACGGCCAGACAGGCCGCGCAGGGAGACAAAATGGTCAACACCTCCAAGGAACTGGGCGCATGGTTGCGCCTGGTGCTCACGCCCGGCGTGGGCCCCGAAAGCGCCAGGCGCCTGCTGGCAGCCTTTGGCGAGCCCCACATCATCTTCACACAATCCGAAACCGCCTTGTGCCAGGTGGTCAGTGCCCCACAGGCGCAGGCGCTGTTGGCCATGCCTCCCGACTGCGCCGCGCTTACCCAAAACACCCTGGACTGGCTACAGGCCGACGGAGCCACCCGGTGCGTGCTGACCCTGGGCGATGCCGACTACCCTGCACCCCTTTTGGACATCCCCGACCCGCCCTTGATGCTCTATGCCCTGGGCCAGACCGCGCAACTGGCCACGCTGCAGGCGCAGCCAGCCCTGGCCGTGGTGGGCAGCCGCAACCCCACACCGCAGGGTGCCGACAATGCGCGGGCGTTTGCCCGCAGCCTGGCCGCCAGCGGCCTGGTGATTGTCTCGGGCCTGGCGCTGGGGGTGGATGGTGCGGCGCACGAAGGCGCACTGGATGGGGCCGGCCCACCTGGGACGGCGGGGCCGCTGGCCACCATCGCGGTGGTGGGCACCGGGCTGGACCGGGTCTACCCGCGACAGCACCACGCCTTGGCGCAGCGCATCGCCCAGCAGGGCCTCCTGGTGAGCGAGTACCCACTCGGCACGCCGCCCCTGGCTGCCCATTTCCCACGGCGCAACCGACTGATCGCAGGCTTGTCGCAAGCCACATTGGTGGTCGAAGCCGCCCTGCAATCGGGCTCGCTGATCACCGCCCAACAAGCCCTGGAGCAAGGCCGCGACGTGATGGCCATCCCCGGCTCGATCCATGCCACCCAATCCAAGGGTTGCCATGCGCTGATCAAGCAAGGGGCCAAACTGGTGGAATCGGCGCAGGATGTGCTGGAAGAGCTGCGCCTGCCCCTGCCCTTGCCCCTGGTGCAAGCAGCACTGGACCTGGGGGCCGATCGGCATGCCGCCGAAGCAGCCGACGCACCCGACGGCGTCCGTGCAGATGTAGAGGAAATAGCCCTGCTGCGGGCGCTGGGGCACGACCCGGTGGGCCTGGATGCCCTGCAAGGGCGTTGCGGCTGGCCGACCGCACAACTGCAGGCGCGGCTTTTGGAGCTGGAGCTGGCAGGCCAGGTCGGGCGTTTGCCCGGTGGCCTGTTTCAGCGCATCGGTTCGGCCTGAAGCTTCAGACCACGGCGCCCGAGTTTTCGTCGTTCGGGTCGTTGTCTTTTTTGACCGGCTTGATCAGGTCCTCGCGCCGGATGCCCAGCCACATGGCAATGGCTGCGGCCACGAAAACCGAGGAGTAAATGCCAAAGCAGATCCCGATGGTCAGCGCCATGGCGAAGTAGTGCAGTGTCTCGCCCCCGAACAACAGCATGGACAACACCATGATCTGGGTGGAACCGTGGGTGATGATGGTGCGGCTGATGGTGGAGGTGATGGCGTTGTCAATCACCTGCAGCGTGTCCATCTTGCGGTAGCGGCGGAAGTTTTCGCGGATCCGGTCAAAAATCACCACCGA
>JAIXXW010000114.1 GCA_027490555.1 Comamonadaceae bacterium
CTTGCGCTTGGTGAGGGTGGGGATTTCTGCGCTCATGGCTTGGCGTGCGCTTTCATGGCCTTGCCCACTTCCAGCGCCCCTTGCTCCGAGCCCGATCGCGGCACCATCTCGCCTTGACGATCGGTGACCTGCGCCATGGCTGCATAACCGTTCTAGTTCTCACGTCAGTGGAAAACGGGGGGATTACCCCATTTTGCCTTATTGCCCGAAGTCAAAGCGACATTCAGTGAGAACACCTGCATGACGGCGGTCGTGCCCGTGTTTTCACCCGAAATGGACAGACTCATCATCACCTACTACATGGATTCCATGGTTGAATTGGGTAAGGAACTGGATGAAAGCGCCATGTCACCTGCATTCCAGAACGTTGTGACCAACGCTGCTCAATTGGGCTCCTTGCTCACCGGACGTGTCTTGGCGGTCGTTTAAATCATCCGGGCGAATATCCCAACTCTGGGGTGTTCGCCCTCAACGCGAACTTGCCGCTGTAAGCTCCACGAGCCCATGTGCAAGAATTGCTCTGCGGTCAAACCGTTTGTGCAATTTTCAAAAATTCTGGTAGAAAAATGCAAAAAAAAATAGATGCCCGCCTGATAGTTTGTTTGAGTTGCGTGTGCTTGACCTGGCCGGCTCAAGCGACCGGGACCGAGAACATGACCGATTCTGGCGCATCCAAAAGGGATCGATGGAGCGGTATTTATTTGGGGATCGATGGCATCCACGCCAAGCAGTCCGATGCCGCCGAGTGCATTTCAGGCACTTGGGATTGCAGCGGCATTCCCATCACGAACCCCATGTAAAAAGCAAGCGGCTCCGGTTATGGAGCCCACCTTGGATTCAACCTGAAGTTGCAGACCCATTACGTCCTTGGACTTGAAGCCAGCGTTCAACGCAAGCCCATCGATGGTGCTGCAATGTTCCCTACCGTTGGACAATACAAATCCTCTGAAACCACATTCGATGGGCTCAAAACCCTGCGGTTGAGAGCTGGTCGAGAACTGGGTGACAGTTTGATCTATCTCACTGGCGGTCTGGCTTGGTCAAAATTGACGACGGTCTTTACCAACCGGTATGAAAACGGGGTCATCATCAATTTTCCGAATGGTTATCTGAGCGACAGCAACTCCATCAGAGGTCACGTTGCTGGCATCGGATTAGAGCGCGCAATCACAAAATCATTGAGCTGGCGGTCTGAGTTGTCTTGGATACATTTCCCGGCACATGCATTCGATGTTTCGACGCAAATCAATGGCGGTCTCGCGCAAAACTGGGCTTACGTCAAAGTCAATCCCAATCTCAGAATGGCCAAGCTGAGCATCAGCTACCGTTTTTAGCGCAGGCCTGGCGGGCTGTGCCTGTGCAATTGCCACTGGCTCAACGCAGCAGCACATAGACCGTCGACAAACCAGCCCGAAATTTCAATGCAGACGCATGTTCATGCCACCTCTGCCAGGGCCCGCGTCTGTCAAATCGAGCCTGATTGATATCCATCAAGACGCGCCTTCATTGAAGTTCAGAGAATTCCGCAAGATTTGTGGATTCTCCCTTTTATGGCATTCAAAAAAATTGTTCCGACGCAAGTCGAAAGAGTCATGGCCGATGATGCATTCATCATTTCAAAGACAGACATCAAAGGGAAAATGACATACGGAAACCGAACATTCAATGATTACTCCGGCTTTTCGGAACAAGACTATTTGGGTGTTCAGCACAACATCGTCCGTCATCCGGACATGCCGCGGGCGGTGTTCAAGCTATTGTGGGATGAAGTGCAAGCCGGTCGAGAGGTGTTTGCTTTCGTCAAAAATCTCTGCAAAGACGGCTCGTTTTACTGGGTTTTTGCCAATGTGACGCCCTCGTACGACCCGAACGGCAATGTCATAGGTTATTTTTCAGTACGCCGTAAACCCAATCGCCAAGCCCTGGCGCAAGTGGCCCCCCTGTACCAAGAAATGCTGAACGCGGAACGTCGGGCAGGAAGCCGTGATGCCATTGAGGCATCCACTGGCGTTTTGCAAGCTGCACTGACACGTGCAAATTCAAGTTATGAAAACTGGGTCCTGAATTTACAGGCCTCCTGAACTCCAAGGGTGCGGTCGCTTACAACAGCGCCCGACGGCGCTTGAGGCCATGGTGCGCCAACGGCCCATGGGTCTAGGCCGCTGGCTTGTCCTTGTAGCGGTAGCGGAAGGTGCAACATGGCGCACCGGCCATGATGGTTTGCTTGCGCTCCAGGGTGATGTTCGGGTCATACCCCTGGCAGAAGGTGCCATCTCGGTTGCAAGAGAGCAGGTGGCCGATGTGGCCCAAGCCCATCTCCTGGTAGGTCTCGGCGTACTTGCAGCGCGTGATGTCAAAGTCGAATACCGTGTCACTGGCCTCCAGCACCTTCATCTCCAGGGCGCCGTCGCGGGTCCAGTGGTCATAAAGCCGGATGAAGTCGGCCATGGAGGTCTGGCCGCCAACCTTGTCTGCAAAATACTGGCCTTCTGCCACGGCGGCCTTGCGGATGGCCGCATCCAAAATCATGGCTGCACGCTCTTCGCCGATGTGTTCCACCATCTCGGCGTAGATGGGGCCAATCACCTGGGCCTGGAGCTTGCGCTTGGTGAGGGTGGGGATTTCTGCGCTCATGGCTTGGCGTGCGCTTTCATGGCCTTGCCC
>JAIXXW010000246.1 GCA_027490555.1 Comamonadaceae bacterium
CTCAGCCGAAATGCCGACCGCCAGACCGTGAGCATGCTGGGCCAAATTTGCGCCGAAAACGAACTCATTGCGCTGCGTCTGCGCCGCCAGTTGCCCGACACCGGCAACCGCAGCGTGGCCTGCACCCAGGCCGGGCGCCTGCTGCAGGTCGAGGTGTCGGTGCGCCCCACCCCCAACCCCAATTTCAGGCGGGTGGATGCGCGCGTGCTGGACCAGGGCAGTCAGGTGCTGCAGCTGTCCACCGTGATGGGGCGGCAATGATGCGCCCAGGCCTTGGCCAACCCGCTGCGCGGGGCTTCACCCTGATCGAGGTCTTGGTGGCGATCAGCGTCATGGCCTTGATGAGCCTGATGGTGTGGCGCGGGCTGGACGGCATGCTGCGCACCCAAAGCGGTTTGCAAACCCGTGCCGACGAGGTCCGGACTTTGCAGGCCGGGCTGGCCCAATGGCAAACCGATCTGGACCAACTGGCCGAATTGCCCGGCACCCCCAGCTGGAACTGGGATGGCCAGGTCCTGCGCCTGACGCGGCGCAGCGCCGAAGGCCCCGCCAACACCCGCCCAGACGACAACGCCAACAACCCCGGGGCCAGCGTGCGGGTGGTCGCCTGGACATGGCGCGTCGATCCTGGGCGCCCGGGCGGCGGTGATTGGCAACGCTGGCAATCGGGCCCCCTGACCCAGCGGGCCGAATGGCAAACCGCTTGGAACCTGGCCCAGCAATGGGGCCAGACCCCCACCGACAGCCTGCGGGCGGGTCAGGTGCAGATCCACCCCCTGTCCGGCTGGCAGTTGTTTGTGCACCGGGGCGGCAGTTGGACCAACCCCTTGTCCAGCGATGCGGTCAACCCGGACCCGACCCAAGCCGGCACACCGGGCGGTCGCGCCAGCCCGGGCAACACCACACCCGACGGGGTCAGGCTGGTGCTCAACCTGCCACCAGGCCCCGCAGGCAGCGGCACCCTGAGCCTGGACTGGGTGCGCCCCACTTTGTCGGGGGCACCCTCATGAGCTGCACGCGGCAACAACGCGGTGCCGCCTTGCTCACCGCCATGCTGGCGGTGGCCCTGGTCACCACCCTGGCCAGCGCAGCGCTGTGGCAGCAGTGGCGACATGTCGAGATCGAAACGGCCGAGCGCGGGCGCAGCCAGACCAGCTTGTTGATGACCGGGGCCCTGGATTGGACGCGCCTGATCTTGCGCGAAGACGCGGTATCGGCCCAGGGGGCCGAAGCCGACCACCTGGGCGAACCATGGGCCTTGCCGGTGCAGGAATCCAAACTGTCGACTTTTTTGTCGCAGGACCAGCAGTGGCGCGAGGGCGATCCGGAGGTGTTTTTGTCGGGCCGCATCACCGATGCCCAATCGCGCATGAACGTGATGAACCTGCTGGACAACGGCCAGATCTCGCCTGCGGCGCTGGCCCGTTTTGCGGCCCTGTTTGAACGCCTGAACCTGCCCTTGGCCGAATTGCAGACCCTGGCCCAACAACTGCAACAGGCCCAGCAAGCCATCGCCCCGGCCGCGACAGGCCGCAACAGCGCGCGATCGGCCACAGCACCGCTGATGCCGCAGCACACCAGCCAATTGGTCTGGTTGGGCTTACGCCCCACCACCCTGGCCGCCTTGCAAAACCACATCACCGTGCTGCCCGAGGCCACGCCCGTCAACCTGAACACCGCCTCGGCCGAGGTGCTGTCGGCCGCCATTGCGGGGCTCGACCTGACCACAGCCCGCCAGCTGGTGCTGCAACGGCAAGGTGGCCACTGGGCCAGCTTGAGCGCAGCCCAAAAGGCGCTGGGACCGGCAGGACGCCTGCTGGACGACCAGCAGCACAGTGTGCGCAGCCGCTATTTCGAGGTGCACGGGCGCATGCGCATCGACCAGGTGGTGCAACAAGAGATCGCGCTGGTTCGGCGCGAGGGCAACCAGGTGCGCATGCTCTGGCGGGTCAGAAGCCCACAGACCCTTCACACTGCCCCTCTACAATGATTTGGACATGCGCACCCTGATCATCCAACTGCCCTTGGGCATGCCCGACACGGCCACGGCATACCCCCATGCCTTGCTGGGGGCAGCGCCGTCATCGCAAGCCCTGTCGCTGCAGTGGGCCGCCAGCAGTTTGCTGCCCAAGCCGGCTGCGCCGGCTGAAACCGTGGCCCTGGTGCCGGCGGCGGCCCTGTCCTGGCATCGGGTCGAGTTGCCAGCAGGCCTGCACAAGCAGCCTGCGCGCTGGCAAGCGGCCCTGCGCGGTTTGCTGGAAGAGCGCCTGCTCGACGAGCCCAGCCAATTGCACATGGCTTTGCAAGCGGACTGGCCCAACGCCGCGCGCCCCTGGGTGGCCGTTTGCGACCGCGCCTGGTTGTCCGCCCATCTGCACACCCTGGAGCAATCGGGGCTGCAGGTGGACCGCATCGTGCCCGAGCTGTTTCCTCCGCAAGCGCTGGAGGCCTGCCGCATCACCGCTTTGGGCGATGCCGACAGTGGCTGGCTCTGGGTGAGCCATGCCGAGCGCGGCGTCTGGGGCCAGCCCCTGGACCTGAACGCCGCCAGAACCCCGGCATGGGGCTTGAGCGATGAAGAACGCCAACAGGCCATCGCGCAGGCCGAGCCGGGCTTGGTGGCCCCGCTTTCCAAGCTGCTGGACACCCCGGCGCGCCTGATGGCGCGGGGCCAACACTGGCGCGACGCCCTGGCCTCGGATTGGGACCTGGCCCAGTTTGAATTCCAAGCCCACGGGCCCATGCGGCGCATGAAACAGCTGCAGCGCGGCCTGGACAGCCTGTGGCGCCACCCCCGTTGGCGCCCGGTGCGTTGGGGCCTGGCACTGCTGCTGGCCACGCAGCTGGTGGGCCTCAACGCTTGGGCCTGGAAAACACGCGCCGACTGGCAAGCCCAGCAAAGCAGCTGGGCACAGCTGCTGCGCGAGACCTTCCCGCAAACCCAGGTGGTGGTGGACGCCCCCCTGCAAATGGCCCAGGAAGTGGCGCGCCTGCGCCAAGGCTCGGGCCAGCTGGGGGCGGGCGATCTGGAAAGCATGTTGGCGGTGCTGGGCCAATCCTTGCCCCAGGATCTGGCCGCGCCCAGGCAGTGGACTTACCAGACCGGTCAGTTGCGCCTGCCGGATTTCAAACCCACGGCCACCCAGCAGCAGGTGCTGCAGCAAGGCCTGGGTGCCCAAGGCTACCAGTGGCGTGCCGAAGGGGGTGCCTGGGTGATGTCCGTGAATCCCGCAGAAAAGGCCAAGCCATGAGCACCCGCAGCCCTTGGCAACAAGCCCAGATGGCCGGCTCGCAGGCCTGGGCCCAGCGCAGCCCCCGCGAAAAAGCCCTGTTGCTGGCGGCGGTCCTGCTCGTGGGCCTGGTCGCCTTGTGGCAATGGGCGCTGGCACCGGCCCTGCAGACCTGGCGTGAAGCCCCTGCGCGCCAGGCCGCGTTCGACCGCCAATCCCAGCACATGCGCCAATGGCAAGCGCAGGCCCAGGGTTTGCAAAAAACTGCGGCCGTCTCGCGCACCGAAGCCACCCAATGGCTGGAGAAAAACCTGTCCACCTTGGGCCCCAACGCCCAGATCAGCCTGCAAGGGGACAAGGCCACCCTTCGCACCGAGGCGGCCCCGGCAGGGGCCATGGCCCAGTGGCTGCGCCAGGCGCGTGAAAGCGCCCAAATCCTCCCTGTGCAAGCCCAGATGCAGCAAGCCGCCAACGCCACCGACAACGAGGTGCTCTGGCAAGGCACCATGGTGCTGAGGCTGCCATGAAGACCAGACCGACACCGAGCGCACCCCGCCTGGCGCGCCCTCGCCCCAGCGCCAGCGCCGCCGACCGGCCCGCCTGGGGCCTGGCCGTTGGGGGTGCCATGCTGGGCGCGGTGCTGGCCCTGACGGCGTGGGCCCCGGCCCGCTGGTTGGCCTGGGGTGTGCACCAGGCCAGCGCTGGCCAAGTGCAATGGCTGCACCCACGCGGCACGGTTTGGCAAGGGTCTGCCCAGGTGCAACTGAGCGCAGGACCGGGCGTGCCGGGCGCGCAGGCCCTGCCCGGGCGGCTGCATTGGACACTGAGCCCCCACTGGACAGGCGTGCGTGTGGACTGGCAAGCCGACTGCTGCATGCGCGAGGCCAGCAGCCTGTCCCTGCAGCCTGGCCAAGACAGCCTGCGTCTGCAGTTCAGCGACCACGCATCGGTCTGGCCTGCTGCCCTGCTCGCGGGCCTGGGTGCACCTTGGAACACCCTGCAAGCCGATGGCCAGTTGCAGCTGAGCACCCGATCGCTGCAGTTCCACTGGGCACAAGGCCGCTTGCGCATGCACGGCGATGCCGAACTGCATGTCCAGAATGTGTCCTTGAGCCTGAGCCCCGTCAAGCCCATCGGCAGCTACCGCATCCACCTGTCGGGCACCCCCGAAGGCACCCCCACCCCCCGTGTGGCGTTGAGCACCTTGCACGGGCCCTTGATGCTGTCCGGACAAGGGCAGTGGGTGGGGCAGCGGCTGCGCTTCACGGGCGAGGCCAGCGCTCAGGAAGGCCATGAGGCCGCTTTTGATAACCTGTTGAACATTCTGGGCCGCCGACAAGGCACGCGCAGCCTGCTCTCTTTGGGATGAATGCCCTTCATCCACACCGATGCCCCACGCCATGACCACCTGCACCGCCAAACTGCCGCACCCCCCACACCTTGCCCACGGGCCCCGGACCGGGCGCTGGCGTCAGCCGCTGCTGGCGCTGGCTTGCATGGCAGCGGTGGCCTTGTCCACGCCCTGGGCCATGGCCCAGGCCCCGCGCAAGGAACCGGTCACGCTCAATTTTGTGAATGCCGAGATCGATGCCGTGGCCCGCACGCTGGCGACCTTGTCGGGTGCCAATGTGGTGGTCGATCCGCGGGTCAAGGGCACGATCACGCTGTCGAGCACGGTGCCCGTGCCACCGGCGCAGGCCTTGCGGCTGTTTGCGGCGCAGCTGCGCACACAGGGCTTTGCCCTGGTGGAATCGGCAGGGCTCTACACCGTGGTGCCCGAGGCCGAAGCCAAGCTGCAAAGCAGCGCCGTTTCCGCAGGTGCCGTGCCCACCCCGAGCGGGCAGATCGTGACCCAGATTTTTCAGCTCAACCACGAAAACGCCAACAACCTGGTGCCCGTGCTCAGGCCGCTCATCAGCCCCAACAACACCATCAACGTGAACGCCGGCACCAACGCCTTGGTGATCACCGATTACAGCGACAACCTGCAAAGGTTGGCCCGCATCGTGGCGGCGCTGGACGTGGCCAATGCCACAGGCGTCGAAGTGATCCGTCTGCAGCACGGCATCGCAGGCGAGCTGGCCCCGATGGTGCAACGCCTGATCGATTCGGGGGCGGCCTCCGGCGCAGGCACAGCCGCGCCACAAAACCAAACCGACACCGCATTCAGGACCACGGTGCTGTCCGAGGCGCGCACCAACTCCCTGATCGTCCGGGCCGCCAACCCGGCCCGCCTGGCGCTGGTGCGCAGCCTGGTGCTCCAGCTCGACCAGCCCAACGCCACGGGCGCGCGCGCTGCCAGCGGCAACATCCATGTGGTTTACCTGAAAAACGCCGACGCCACCAAACTGGCCGCCACCTTGAGGGCCGCCATCAGCGCCCAGAGCAGCACGGCCACACCGGGCAGCCCCTCTCTGGCCAGCCCCACTGCGGTGCCTGCCAGCCCGGTCAACCTGCCGGGCCAAACCAGTGTCCCCCCCCAGGTCTCCACCGGCGGCCAGATCCAGGCCGACCCGGCCACCAACTCGCTGATCATCACCGCCCCCGAACCGCAGTACCGACAGCTGCGCTCGGTCATCGACATGCTGGACCAGCGCCGGGCCCAGGTCTTTGTGGA
>JAIXXW010000301.1 GCA_027490555.1 Comamonadaceae bacterium
TACCTGATCCCCCAGGTCGAGAGCGCGCGCCGCTTCAAGATCGATCTGACGCAATGGCCACACATCATGGCCGTGGAAAAAGCCTGCATGGCCCTGGAAGCCTTCCAGAAAGCAGCGCCAGGTCAGCAGCCTGACGCGGGCTAAACCAAAGCCGCCAAAAACAAGGGCCCTTCGGGGCCCTTTTTTGATGGTGCTTTAAAAATACATTTCTGCTTTGCAGCGGTTGCGGTCGTTCAGAGTATTTGACGCAGGACAGTTCACGACTAGGAGCGGTTATCCATGAGTGACCGCTACCTAGCGATCGGCATGAATGCTCGGCAAAGCCAGTTGGCAAGTCACTCGAAAGGATTTTCATCGCTACGCCGTGTCGCTTGCGGCTAGCAGAGTTCCTTCGATGAACGCTGCTTCTCTCATCAATTGACGAAGGCGATTGCCGGCACTCGGAGCAGATTGTCTTTGCCGTACAAGGCCTCACCATGGAACGAGTTGACTTGAACAGGCGGTAGGAGCCCGAGTTATATGGCACGAAATTATGTATAAAATTTATTTTATATTGTTCAAATAGGTTAATAAATGAATTCAAATAACTACCCGAGGATCATCTATCCAGAACGAGCAGAATACCTCGCTGATGACACCGTTTTCAGTGGCTACAGAATCTTTCTAGACCACTGGAGAGAGATCACGGATTACTTGCAGGAGAGCTACGAAGTGCTTCGAGCCCGGCGCTTCTCAAAGGCGTTAATCATCTTTGGCAAGCAGGGCTGTGGCAAATCGGTACTTGCAAGCAAGATTACTGGGGACTTCGAGCGCACCAAGGCTAATCTCAAGGAGAACGCCCAATCCTACGATCTCGACAATATCTGGCATCGCATATCCGGCGGTGGATCAGAAAAAACTCAAATTGCAAACGTCACCGGCGCGACCGCAGCCACGGTCATTCTCCAGGTCGAAAACAATAAGGAATGGATTCAAGAAGCGGTGAATTTAGTTACAGGTAATCGTGACCGAGCTTGCCTAGTGATCGCGGACAACTGCGAAAAGGACTACTTTCTTAAGGGTTTGCTAAACGTCTCCGACGAGGCCTACCTTCAGAACGGAAGGTCGGTCACCGCACTAAGGGCCGCAGCACATCGCTTTGTCGAACTTTGCCGCACATCGCTTCGCGGTTGCTTCTTCGTCTTTTTCACAAACGATGAAGACTTCGCGCTTGCCTTTGACAACCACGTGAACGACCAGCACAAGGGCCTAGTCGACATCCGTGACTTGAAGATGCCCTCGGACGCACAGAAAGAGTCGATCGTCAGAATCAACGTAAACAGGCTGAATCCATTCAGTTATTGGCTTTGCATCGATCGCGCTGGCCCAGAAGAGAAGACCGCAGTGTGGCGTACCTTGAAGAGTGCAGAGACATTTCCAGCGACCTTTCAGGCTGTCGACAACGCCATCCGCTCATCTCAACGGAACCGGGAGGGTCGTCCTGCCCGCAAATGTGCGCTAAACGCCTTTGTGTTTCTCAGCGGCACGAACCTAAAGGATTCCTTCGACAGCGCAGCGGAAATTGGCGATCACGAGGACCTCTATGTTGGTGATGCTTTCCGTATCCGCATCTATCGGAACGAATGGGATGCAATCTTCGGCCCCAACCGAGAGTATCAGATGGCATTGTTCGCTTCCCGCCTAGAGAAGTCATCCTGTCAATCACTGAAAGATCAACTGCCAGCCCTCCGCAACCATCGCGGCATCCTTGGCGCCTCGGTCGACGCGACGCGCGTTTGTGCGACCGATGCACGAGCGCCCGCCAATCACTGCGCTGTGTGAATCCAGTTCTCTGTTTCCAGCGCAGGCACACGCTCAAACTCCGCCAGGTTGTTCGTCACCAGCACAAGGCCTTCGCTGCGTGCGTGGGCTGCAATGTGCATGTCGTTCACACCGATAGGCTGGCCGAGCTTTTCCAAGGCGGCGCGAATGGCGCCGTAATGCTGCGCGGCCTTGGGGCCATAGGGCAGAACTTCCAGGCGAGAGCAAAAGTCTTCGATGGCGGCCAGGTTCTCGCTGACGCGGCTGCTTTTCTCCGCACCATGCAAAAGTTCGGCAAGGGTGATGGATGACATGGCCATGCGGCTGGCGTTGGCGTTGAAAGTGGAAAGCACTTCGACAGGTCGCCGCTTCAGCACGTAGATGACGATGTGGGTGTCCAGCAGGTAACGCAACATCAGAGCGCTTCCCGCTCCGGCTGGTGCTGTGAGGCGCGCTCAGGCAGGAAGTCGTTGCTCACTGTGGGGCCATCCAGAAAGAAGCTGTCCCAGGTTTGCCCGATGGGGGAGATCACGCGCTCGTGACCTTTGACGCGTATCTCTACCTTTTGAACACCCTCGGGTAGACGGACGTCCAAAGGCAGACGAACGGCCTGGGTGCGGTTGTTGACGAAAACAGTGCCGATGGCCATGTTGAACCCCCAAGAATTGTATATAGCCATTGTATATGGCATTTCCAAAGGGTTCAATTGACCGTTTTCAATGAGCGAGCGCTCAGGCGAAGGTCTCGGTATCGACTTCGCTGTTGGACTGGGCGTTGTAGCGGTCGCCGGCCACGGTGCGTGGATTGATCAGGGCTTCCAGGCGGGCCATCAGGCCCGCGTCCAGCTGGACATTGACGGCCGCCAGATCGTCCAGCAGGTGCTCCACCGAGGTGGTGCCGGGGATGGGGATGATGTCCTCGCCCTGGTGCAACAACCAGGCCAAAGCCAGCTGCGCCGGCGTGCAGCCGGCCTCTTGTGCCAGCGCCAAGTAGGCGGGCAAGAGCTTCAGGTTGGCGGCGTAGTTGTCGGGGTAAAAGCGCGGCATGCCACGGCGGATGTCCTTGGCGTCCAAGCTGGCGATGTCCAGTGGACCGCACAAAAAGCCACGGGCCACCGGGCTGAAGGCCACAAAGGCCACCCCCAGATCGCGGCAGGCTTGCAACACCGCGATCTCGGGGTTGCGCGTCCACAGCGAATACTCGGTTTGCACGGCCGCGATCGGGTGTACCGCGTGCGCCTTGCGCAGGGTGCTGGCCGACACTTCCGACAAGCCAATGGTCTGGATCTTGCCCTGGCGCACCAGGTCGCTCAAGGCACCCACGCTGTCTTCGATGGGCACCTGCTTGTCCCAGCGGTGCAGGTAGTACAGGTCAATCACTTCGGTCTGCAGGCGGCGCAGTGAGTCTTCGCAGGTCTTCTTGAGCGTCTCGGGACGGCCATCGATCACGCGGACTTTGCTGCCATCGCTTTGTGTCACCCCTTGCATCCCGCATTTGCTGGCCAGGGTGAACTTGCTGCGGTGCGGCTTCATCACCTGACCCACCAGGGTTTCATTGGTGCCAAAACCATACACGGCGGCGGTGTCGAACAGCGTCACGCCCTGGTCGAGGGCGGTGAGCAAGACACGCTCGGCCTGCTGGGCCGACACAGGCGGGCCATAGGCATGGCTGAGGTTCATGCAGCCCAGGCCGATGGCGCTGACGGAAAAGGAGGCGATGTGGCGGTTTTTCATGCCGCTATCTTATCGGCTGGGCGGTGGCCCACACCCGGCTGTGCCCTTGGGGGCCCGGGCGGGCGGCCACGCAGGTTCAGGGTCGCCAAGCCGCTGGCGATGGCGCCGCGCCCTGGGGCTGGAACTGCCAGGGTGCCAGCGCCTGGTCGGTGATGGGCAGCTGCTCGCTCACATCGATCAGCACCATCCGGTTTTCTGCCCCCCACTCGTCGGCCGTGGCGTCGATGCGCACCTGCAGGGCGCCCCGGTGCTGGGTGGGCGTCAACTGCACCACACAGTGGCGGCGGCACTGCCCACCCAGCACCTCGTGGTGAAAACGCGCAAAAGTGCTTTGCGACGCGCCGTCCAAAAACTCCGCGAACAGGTGCTGTTGGCATTGCGAGCGCGGGATGTCCAGCATGATCGCCCCGGCCAGATTGGTCTGCAAGACCTGGCCCTGCGCGTCCAGCGTGACAAAACCCACGGGCGCGAAGTCATAGGCATCGATGTATTTTTGCAGCACCCCATCGGCTGGCGACGCGCTGTCCTCATCGTGGCTCAAGCCATAGGGGGGCAAGGGCTGCTGCGCGGCATCGCCCGGCCGATCCGGCAGCGCCGCCCAGGCCAGCTGCGCGGGGTGGGCATCGCCATGGCCGTTGGGCTGCTGGGCCAACTGGGCCAATTGCTGCAGATAGCGTTTTGACTCGGCCTGGCTGCGCGCCTGGCATTCACAGGCCATGCTGCGCAATCCGTCGAGGTCTTTCAGGCTGATTTTGCCCCGGCTGTTGCCCAGCCAACCCGCCGCCTGGAAACGGCCTGCAGCCTGTGTGACCGACTCGCGCCGCACGCCCAGCATGTGCGAGATGGTCTCGTGGGTCACATGCAGCTCTGTCCGGTGGGCCGCTTCGGCATTGCTCAGCAGCCAATGGCTCAAGCGTTCGGAGACCGCATGGTGGCGGCTGCAGACGATGCTTTGCGCCATCTGCGCCATCTGCCGCTGCAGGTACAGCATGGCCAGCTTGTTCAGGCGCGGGTGGCTGTCCATCAGCCGCGCAAACACATCGGCCCCCATGCGCAGCGCATGCCCGCCGCACTGCACCTGCACCGTGTGCTGCATGGCCAGGCCGCCCAGCACCAGCGGCAAGCCGATCAGGCCGTCGCGCCCGACCAGCGCCAGCTCGGCCGATTCGCCATCTTCGGTGTGCGAGACCCAGGACAGGCTGCAACTCAGTGGGAAAACCACATGCTGCAAGGCCATGCCCGGCTGGCACAGGACCTGGCCCGGGCTCAGGCTCACGCGCTCCAGGTGGGGGGTGATCGCGTCACGCTCGGCAGCCGACAGGGCCGCCAGGATCGCATTCTCACCCCCCGAAAGCGCTGGCACTGGCATCCAGCCCGAGGCACGGGGCTGCGCAGGCTGGGCTGCGGGTGGCTCATGCAAGAGGGCTTGCAACTCGGTGGCGCTGACCACACGGGCCGGATGTTGTGCTGAATTTCTACTGACGTTGGGGTTCCACATGACTGACTCCATTCAAACGGGCCACTGCAACCGCTGCAGTGGGGACCATGGCTGCATGCTCGGTCTTTGCCGTGTACCGGTCGATTCACCCAACGGTCTGTTTGCAACGACCACACGGTCTACACCCCCACATCGAGATGCCCAAGCGCATCCCCACGGCCTACCGGTTTGCGTGAGGGTCTACCGCTTTGGCGGTAAGCCCCTTAGTGCTTTTCAGGGATGCCCCCGGCCGGTGGGCGGACCTACGCTGGGCCCTGCGATTTTTTTCTGACCACCACCGACTCTCACATGACACGGCCCCCACACAGTCCACCCTGGCGATCTCCCTCCCTTGAACGTGTTGCAGGCTGTCTGACGGCGTTGCTGCTGGGCGTGTTGCCTGCTGCCGGTGCGGCCCAAAGCCTGCAGCAGGCTGTGCAAAAAGCCCTCACCGATTACCCCACCGTGAGTGCAGCGCGCTTCCAGAGCGAAGCGGCACGCGCCGACGTGGGCCGCGCACAGTCCGCACACTGGCCCCAGCTGGGCTGGTCGGCGCGCTATGCCAGCCACCTCGTAGCCGGCATGCAAAACCGCTGGTTCCAGACGCCCGAGCTGCGGCTGAACCTGTGGTCGGGTGGGCGCATCCGCGCCGATGTCGAGCGGGCCCAGGCCCTGGCCCGTGCGGGCCAAAAACAGGAACACATCACCCGCGATGAAGTGGCCTTGCTGAGCAGCGAGGCCTATTGGCAATGGGCCTACCAACTGGACATGCTGGCGCTGGCCGTGCGCAACCTGGCCACGCACCAGAAAATCCTCGCCGATTTCGAGCGCATTGCCCAGGTCGACACCGGGCGGCGCATTGACTTGGACCAGGCCCGGGTGCGCCATGACAACGCGAAACTGATCTGGCTCAGAAGCCAGACCGATCTGGAGGCCGCCACCCAGTACCTCAGCCGCATGCTGATGGCCCCGGCCCCCGCCGAGCCCACAGGTCTGGACTTTGCCTTGCCCTTGCCGCATGCCGAACTGACGCAAGCCCAGCAGGACCTGAACGAGCAGCACCCGGTGCTGGCGCAATGGCTGGCCCAAAGGGATGCGGCCGAGGCCAGTGTGCGCTTTGCCCGCGCCCAAAAAGCCCCCACGCTGAATGTGACGCACGCCCGGATGAGCACCCCCGGTCTGGAGGACATGCGTTTTGTCACGCAACTGCAGCTGTCGTGGCCGCTGTTGGACGGCGGCAATGCCCACTGGGCCGAAGCCGCCGCCTTGGCCCGGGTGCAGGACATCGAATCACAGCTGCAAGAAGCCCGGCTGGTGCTCAACGAGCAGCTGGTGAACGCCTGGAACGACTGGCAGTCGGCCATGCTGCGCAGCCTGCTGGGCGATCAACAAACCCTGATCACCGAAGCGCTGGCCGATGGGTATGCGCAGCAGTTCCGGGTCGGCCGCCGGGGCCTGCTGGAGCTGCTGAACATCCAAAGTGAACTCTACAGCTACCAAAGCGCGGCACTCACGGCCAGACACCAGGCCCGCACCGCACAGGCCCGCGTGCTGGCCGCGCTGGGCCAGCTGGCCCAAGCCTTCGCCAGCGCGCCCGATTCATCCACCTCGCCCAAGTAAGACCATGGACATGCCCACCTCCTCCCCCCATGCCACCGATCCACTGGCCGAGGCGATGGCGCCTGCCCGCGCCGCAGCGCCCGAACGCGATCCGCTGTTGGTCTGCCTGGCGCTCACCGCCCAACGCATCGACCGCGAGGTCCACCTGTCGGCCCTGCGCGCGGGCTTTGCGCTGGACGACGAGGGCCGCATCCCCTGGAGCGCCTACCCCGACCTGGCCCGGCTGCATGGCATGCTGGCCCTGTGGTCACGCACCACACTGGCCAGCCTGCCCGAGTACGTGCTGCCGGTCATCGTGCCGCTGCGCGATGGGCGGGCGGCGGTGCTGCTGGCCGTCCATGGGCAGACGGCGCGGGTGTGGCTGGCCGAATCGGGCATGCGCGACATCGACATGCCCCTGCAAGCGTTGCAAGACCTGGCGCACAGCGAGGTCTTGGTGGTCAAGGCCGCCCCCCAAAGTTCGGCCCAGCAAATGGTGCCCTACCGGGGCGAAGCCCTGGCCTGGTTCTGGGGCACGGTGTCGCAACACAAGGGCTTTTACCTCGAAGCCATGCTGGCCGCTGCCGTGGCCAATGTGCTGACCTTGGCCGCCGTGTTTTTTGCCATGACGGTGTACGACAAGGTGGTCCCCACCCAGGCCTACACCTCCTTGTGGGCCCTGGCCATCGGTGCCACGCTGGCCATCGTGCTGGAGTTCGGCATCCGCTGGCTGAAGGCCCGCCTGATCGACCTGGGCGGACGCAAGGCCGACCTGAGCCTGAATGCCACGCTGCTGCGGGAGATCATGGCCATCCGCCTCGAACACCGCCCCCAGTCCATCGGCATCTTTGCCAGTTCGATGCGCGACTTTGAATCGCTGCGCGAGTTCATGTCCTCGGCTTCGATGGTGATGCTGGTGGACATGCCCTTCATCTTGCTGTTCCTGGCGCTGATCGGGGTCATCGGCGGGCCCTTGGTGTGGATCGCGGTGCTCAGCGTGCCCCTGCTGGTGCTGGTGGGGGTGTGGGCGCAACGGCCCCTGATGCGGGCCATGCGCGAGAACATGAAGGAAAGCGGGGACAAGCAAAGCGTGCTGGTCGAGTCCCTGCTGAACCTGGAAATGCTCAAGGCCCACAACGCCGAGAGCTACCTGCAAAGGCGCTGGGAAAAAGCCAACCTGGCCACCAGCGAGTCGTACAAAAAGATCCGTGCTCTCAGCAACCTCATGCTGGGGCTGACGGCCGGACTGCAGCAACTGGTGACCGTGGCCATGGTGGTGTATGGCGTCTACCTGATTGGCGACAACCGGCTCACACTGGGCGGGCTGATCGCCTGCGTGATCCTGGCCGGCCGGGCCATCTCGCCGCTGGGCAGCGTGATGTCGCTGGCCGCCCGCTACCAGCAAGCACGCGCCGCGCTGGACACGCTCGATGCGCTGATGAAGCGCCCACGCGACCGCGACGGCAGCCGCCGCTATGTGGTGCCGACCCACATCGCCGGCGAACTGCAGGCCCAGGCGCTGACGTTTGCCTACCCGGCCGAACAAAGCATTCCCGTGATCCATCCCCTGTCGCTGAGCCTGGCGGCTGGCCAGCACCTGGCCTTGCTGGGCAAGATCGGCAGTGGCAAAAGCACCTTGCTGCGCTTGCTGGCCGGGCTGTACACCCCACAAAGCGGGCAGGTGCGCATCGACGGCATCGACCTGCAACAGATCGAACCGGCCGAGCTGCGCAGCCGCATCGGTTATGTCGGGCAAGAGGCGCAATTGTTTCTGGGCACGCTGCGCGACAACCTGGTTCTGTCCGACAGCTGGATCAGCGATGCCCGCGTGCACGAGGTGCTGCAGCAGCTGGACCTGGCCAGCCTGGTGGCCCA
>JAIXXW010000204.1 GCA_027490555.1 Comamonadaceae bacterium
GATGGCCGAGCCGCCGCCCACCGCGATCAGGCCGTCGCAGCCCTGTTGCTGGTACAGGGCGGCTGCGGCGCGCACCGCCGCCTCGGTCGGGTTGGAGGGGGTCTGGTCAAACACCGTGACGGGCAAATCGGGCAGGGCGTCCAGGGCTTTTTGCAGCACGCCTGCGGCCTTGACGCCCGCATCGGTCACGATCAGAGGACGGCGGATGCCCACGCGTTCGCATTCAGCCTGCAGCAGCTTCACGGCGCCAAAGTCGATCTGGATCTGGGTGACGTAGTTGATGAAGGACATTTGCTTTCTCCAATCAGGGGCCCGGTTCGCAGGTGACAGAACAGCGGGCAAGGGCGTTGTAGGATCAGGCTCCCATTGTCATGCAGCTGGGTGCGGTGGACATGCCAGGGCTGTCACCCTTGTTCTCCCATGGCGATCGGCTTGGCGGGCCAGGCCCATGCTTGACAATGCGTCCATGAAGTCATTTGCCCCTTGTGTCCCATGAGCCAGCACCCCCAGCACCCCCGCAACTTGCTCAATGCCGCATCGCGCAGCCTGATCGAGCGGGTGCACCGGGCAGGCCGACCGCCCATGGCCACCATGTCCCCCGCCCAGGCCCGTGCGTTCTACGACATCGGCGGCCCCATGCTGGACCTGCAGCCCGCCCCTGGCGTGGACCGGGTGGAGGACATCCACTTGCCGGCCCGGGACGGCCACCCGATGCCCGCCAGGCTGTATGCGCCGCGCTCCGCAGTGGCCTTGCCTGTCTTGCTGTACATGCACGGTGGCGGTTTCACGGTGGGGAGCCTGGGCACCCACGACGTGCTGTGCCGCCAGCTCAGCCGCCTGGGCCATTGCGCCGTGGTGTCGTTGGATTACCGCTTGGCCCCCGAGCACCGTTTCCCGACGGCGGTCCACGACAGCTGGGACGCGCTCCAATGGTTGCACCAGCATGGTCCACGTCTGGGTTTGGACCCCAAGCGTGTGGCTGTGGGCGGGGACAGTGCAGGCGGCACCTTGGCCGCCGTGTGCGCCTTGATGGCCCGCGATGCGGCCTTGCCGCTGCGCCTGCAGCTGCTTTTTTACCCGGGTTGTGTGGCGCACCAGGACACCGATTCGCACCGCAGGTTTGCCGAAGGCTTCATGCTCGACAAAGAGACGGTGGACTGGTTTTTTGACCACTACATCGACCGAGCCAAGCGCGACGACTGGCGCTTTGCCCCGATGAACGCGCCGGACCACGCGGGCCTGGCGCCCGCCTGGTTGGGCTTGGCCGAATGCGACCCGCTGGTGGACGAGGGAGTGCAGTACGCCGACACTTTGCGCATGGCAGGGGTGCCGGTGGACCTGGAGATTTACCGAGGCGTGGTCCATGGTTTCATCACCATGGGGCGCGCCATCCCCGACGCCTTGCAAGCGCATGCCGATGCGGGCCAGGCCCTGCGACAGGCTTTTGAAAGTTGAACACATGAAACGCCAGGATTTTCGTTTTTCACACCGCATGCGCGTGCGCTGGGTGGAAGTGGACATGCAACAGATTGTCTTCAATGGCCATTACCTGATGTACTTCGACACCGCTGTCACCGACTATTGGCGTCAGCTGGCCATGCCCTATGCCCAGACCATGCACCAGTTGGGCGGCGACCTGTACGTCAAAAAAGCCAGTGTCGAGTACCACGCCAGCGCCGAAATGGACGATTTTTTGCAGGTGTGCATGCGCTGCGACCGGTTGGGCAACTCGTCCATGACCTTTGTCGGGGCGATTTTCAGAGGGGACGAGTTGATCATCACCAGCGAGCTGGTTTATGTGTACGCCGACCCGGTGGCCAAAATGAGCCAGCCCATTCCTGCCCCCTTGCGCGACATGCTCGAGGGCTATGAGCGCGGCGAAGACATGGTGCAGGTGCATTTGGGGTCTTGGCGCGATTTCCGGAACCTGGCCAGTCCGCTGCGCACCGAGGTGTTTGTGCACGAGCAAAAAGTACCCGCCGAGCTCGAATGGGACCACGAGGACGACACCGCACTGCACGCCGTGGCCTTGAACCGCATGGGCTTGTGCCTGGCCACAGGCCGCCTGCTTCAACACGCGCCGGGCGTGGCCCGCATTGGCCGCATGGCGGTCCAAAAGCAGATGAGGGGCAGTGACCTGGGCCAGCGCGTGTTGCAAGCCCTGATGAACGCCGCCAAGGACCGGGGCGACACCCAGGTGGTTTTGCACGCGCAATGCAGCGCCGAAGGTTTTTACCGCCGCGCCGGCTTTGTGCCGCAGGGGGCGGTGTTCGAAGAAGCGGGCATCGCGCACATCGAGATGCAGCGCAGCCTCTAGCGCGATCGCCAGCAGGCCAGAGCGCCCGGCTGCCTCAAGGCTGTCGCGCCGGGCTGGGGCTGAGGCAGCTCAGATGTCCTCGAGCAAGGCGTAGGGCAAAGGCCCCGGCTCGAGCGCCGCACCGTCGGCACGGGCCACGCGCCAGCCGGTTAGCATGCTCTCGAGTGTGCCGCTGACCAGGGCATCAAAGCCCGGGCCCAGGGGCCGTGGGGCGCACAGCACCACGGTGGCGCAGGGCTGATCGGGATCGGTGGGCGTGAACACATCCTCTCCGGCGCTCAGGGCCACAGGGCTGTGCACCCGGGCCATGCGGCGCTTCAAGGTGCCGCGAAACTGGCTTCGGGCGACCACCTCCTGTCCGGGGTAGCAGCCTTTTTTGAAGTTCACCCCGCCCACCGATTCGTAATTGAGCATTTGGGGCACGAAGGCCTCGAACACGGCTTGGCTGACCAAGGTCACGCCACTCATCACTTCGGCCCACTGCCAGACACCGTGGGAGAGCTCGGCGCCTGCTGGCAGCGCCTGGCCCGCCGGGGCCAGCCACACGGCGCGGGCCACGCTGGATTCGCCCAGCACCGCTGGGTAAAGCGCCACGCTGTAGGCCCCCTGCTGGCTCAGGGTTTGCCATGGCGCGGCATCGCCGACGCAGGCTCTGGCGCTGTCGCCGAGCAAGCCGCGCAGCTGCCACTGGGCGGTGACGTCGGTCATTTTGACCTTGGCGCGCAGCACAAACATGGACAGGCGCTTGAGGGTCTGGGCCAGCAGGTCCAGGCTCAAGACCAGCAAGACCGTGTCGGGTGCTGTCTTGACGAGGATGAAACTGGCTTGCATGCGGCCCTTGGCCGAGCAAAAAGCCGCCAGACGGGACTGGCCCACCGGCAGCAGGAGCACATCGTTGCTCAGCTGGTTGTGCAAAAAGCTGGCCGCGTCTTCGCCCTGGGCCTGGATCACGCCCAGGTGGGTCAGGGGGGCGCTGCCGTGCAAAAGGCGAGAGGTTTCTGGGCTGAATGGGGCAGGGCTGTTCATGGCTTCGTCGGTCGGTCTGCAGAGCGTGAATTATCATCGGCGCCACGTATTCAACACCCGAACAAGGACATGGCCGTGCTCAAAGGCTGGATCAAGTGGCTGACAAGCCTGCTGGCGCTGGCCCTGCTCCTGCTCGCAGGGGCCTGGTGGTGGGTGCAGCAGCCCCTGGACACGCGCCAGGCCACCCTGGATGTGACGATGGCGCCGGGCATGTCCTCCAAGGCGATGGCGCAGGCGGTGGCCGACGCCGGGGTACAGACCTCGCCCACGCTCTTGCACATCTGGTTTCGCTTGTCGGGCCAATCGCGCCAGATGCGCGCGGGCAGCTACGAAATCCCGCCCGGCACCACCCCCCAAAGGCTGCTGCAGATGCTGGTCAATGGCGAACAAAGCCTGCGCAGCGTGACGCTTGTGGAGGGCTGGAACTGGCGCCAGGTGCGGCAGGCGCTGGCCAAGGCCGACCGCCTGCAGCCCGACAGCCGCGCGCTGTCGGATGAGGCCTTGATGGCCCGCCTGGGCCGCCCGGGTGTGGCCCCGGAAGGGCGGTTTTTCCCGGACACCTATGCCTACCCCAAGGGCGCGAGTGATTTGCAGGTGTTGCAGCAGGCCATGAAGGCCATGGACCAGCACCTGGCTCAAGCCTGGCAGCAGCGCCAGCCGGATGTGTCGGTGAAAACCCCGGAGCAGGCGCTGATTCTGGCCAGCATCGTGGAAAAGGAAACCGGCAAGCCTGAAGACCGGACACGCATTTCGGGCGTGTTCCACAACCGCTTGCGCCTGGGGATGCGGCTGCAGACCGATCCGACGGTGATTTATGGCCTGGGCGAGGCCTTTGACGGCAACCTGCGCCGGGTGCACCTGACCACCGACAACCCCTGGAACACCTACACCCGTGCGGGCCTGCCGCCCACGCCGATTGCCATGCCGGGCAAAGCGGCCCTGCTGGCGGCGGTGCAACCGGCGTCCACCGCCGCCCTTTATTTTGTCGCCCGGGGCGATGGCAGCAGCCATTTCAGTGCCACCCTGGACGAGCACAACCGGGCCGTGAACCGCTACCAGCGGGGCCAGAAGTGAGTGCGCTGGACTGAGCCTGCAGGGCGCACCACACCTGCGACAATCGGGGATTGATTTTGACCTCCATGACACACGGCACATTCATCAGTTTCGAAGGCATCGATGGGGCGGGCAAGTCCACCCACATCGCACGCGTGGCCGATGTGTTTCGCGCGCAGGGCAGGGCGGTGGTGCAGACCCGGGAGCCAGGCGGCACACCCTTGGCAGAAAAGTTGCGTGCACTGGTGTTGCACGAGCCCATGGACGCCCTGACCGAGGCCCTGCTGATGTTCGCGGCCCGCCGCGAGCACCTGGTGCAGGTGATCGAGCCGGCGCTGGCCAGGGGCGATGTGGTGCTCTGCGACCGATTCACCGACGCCACCTTTGCCTACCAGGGCGGTGGCCGGGGCTTTGACTGGCAGGTGCTGACCCTGCTGGAACGCATGGTGCAGGCCCTGCCCGATGGGGGCGTGCGCCAGCCCGACCTCACCGTCTGGTTCGATTTGGACCCCCAGATCGCGGCGCAGCGTTTGGCTTCGGCCAGGTTGCCCGACAAATTTGAATCGCAACCGGCCGATTTTTTTGCCGCTGTTCGGGCCGCTTATGCGCGCCGGAAGCAGGAAATGCCCGGGCGCTTTGCGCGCATCGATGCGGCCCAAAGCATCGATGCCGTGGGCGCCGACGTCGCCCGGGTGCTGGACGCCTGGCGCCATCGGGGGGCGGCATGAGCGCCAGCCCCCACGCCCCCTGGCTGGCTCGGCAAGCTGCGGCCTTGTTGGCCCAGCGCGGCCACGCTTGGCTGCTGCAGGGGCCTTCGGGCTTGGGTCAATACGACCTGGCTTTGGCCTTGGTGTCGGCTTGGTTGTGCGACAAGCCTTCGGCGCAGGGCGCTTGCGGCGACTGCCCCAGTTGCCATGCGGTCGACGTGCGAACCCATGCCGATTTGCAGGTGCTGATGCCCGAGACCGTGATGATCGAACTGGGCTGGCCCTTGTCGGAAAAAGCCCAGGACGAGATCGA
>JAIXXW010000135.1 GCA_027490555.1 Comamonadaceae bacterium
CAATCACGATTTCCTGGCCAACGTCCGCAGCAATCTGTTCTACTTTAATTTTTTCGCCAGCGACAACACGATACTGTTTGCCACCGGTTTTTATGACCGCGTACATAAATGACCTCTTTTGAATGGAAGTTTCCAAGGGCTGATCCCCAAGGAACCAGCGATTCTAGCACGGCCCGTCCCGGCAAAACAAGTGGCGCCGCCTGCGCGACCCTGGCCTCCCAGGGGGCCCCAACGCGGTCTCTATAATGGGTGCACCGTTTAAACCACACCTGCGCCCGCCTTTGCAGCCCCGGTTTTGCCGGGTCAACCAGCCGGATTTTCCTTTTGTCACCTTCCGATAACAGCACCGCCACAGTCCTCGCGTTGGTGGCCCCTGACATGGCCGAGGTCGACCGCGTGATCGCCAGACGGCTCGACTCAGGCGTGCCCCTGGTCGGTGAAGTGGCGCGTTACATCATCTCGGCGGGCGGCAAACGCCTGCGCCCCGTGCTCTTGCTGCTGACGTGCGGCGCTTTGGGCTACACCGGCGCCCAGCGTTACAACCTGGCTGCGGTGGTCGAATTCATCCACACCGCCACCTTGTTGCACGACGATGTGGTGGACGAATCCACCTTGCGCCGTGGCAGACCCACCGCCAACGAGCGCTTTGGCAACCCTGCCAGCGTCCTGGTCGGTGACTTCCTGTATTCGCGGGCGTTCCAGATGATGGTGGATGCCGACAGCATGCAGGTGATGCAAATCCTGGCCGATGCCACCAACGTGATCGCAGAAGGTGAAGTGCTGCAGCTGATGAACATGCACGACGCCTCGCTCGACGAGGAAGGCTATTTGCGGGTCATCCGCTCCAAAACCGCCAAACTGTTCGAGGCCAGCGCCCGCTTGGGTGCGATTTTGGCGGGCAGCCCCTCGCCCATCGAGACCGCCTGTGCGGACTACGGTCAGGCCCTGGGAACGGCCTTTCAGGTCATCGACGATGTGCTGGACTACGATGGCAATGCCGCCGAAATGGGCAAAAACCTGGGCGACGACCTGCGCGAGGGCAAAGCCACCTTGCCCCTGATTTTGGCCATGCAGCGCGGCAACGGGGCGCAACGGCAAACGGTGCGCGAGGCGATCGAGACCGGCAGCGTGGACAAAATCACCGAAATTGCCAACATTGTCAGAGAGACGGGCGCCCTGGAAGCCACGCGCCAGGCCGCCGCGGCCGAAGCGCAGCGCGCCATCGATGCCGCCATGCTGCTGCCAGACAACCCGCACCGTTCGGCCTTGGTGACCTTGGCTGCCCAGTTGCTCAACCGCCGCACGTGAACGGCAGGCCCATCGGACCCCCCATGCGCCAGCGTCAATTTGCCGTTCTGACTTGGGTCACGCTGGGGGCCTTGGGCGCGCTGAACGCTTTGGCCGCCCCACCCAAATGGGATGCCATCACCTTGAACGATCAGGGCATGTTCTACATCGACGCCCATTCCATCAAGGATGAAGGCGGCAAGAAGGTGCTGTGGAGTGCGGTGGATTACAAAAAGCCGCAAAAGACCGCCGATGGCGTGGCTTACCAGTCGATCCAAACCCAGTTGCAGATCAACTGCAGCATGAAAATGGCCCGGGTCATGCACATGAGCTACTTCAGCGGCCCCATGCTCACGGGCAAAACCGTTGGCCGTCAAGGCATGCTGCACGAGTGGCTGGACATCGACCCGAGCTCGGCCATCCAGAAAATTGCCCGCCGGGTCTGCTGAAAGGCCCTGACAGGGGTGGCAAGCCCATCGGGCAGGCCCATGCCAGACCCCGCGCTCGGCCAGACCCGGTGGCGCGGTCTGATCCTGCCCATGCGCTGACCTTGTCGCTTTGGTGATCCCCTGAGCCCACCCAGCTGTGTGATATTGACCGCAGTCCTCTGGCGATTCCCGGGGGACCCTATCCACAGGAGACAACATGCGATCACTGCATCAAAAAAGGCGACAACTTTTCACATGGGGACTGGCCGGGCTGCTGGCATTGGGCGCCCACCCATCGCTCATGGCGCAGGCCTATCCCAACAAACCCATCAAAATGATCGTGCCCTTCCCGGCAGGCGGCACCACCGACATCGTGGCCCGCATCGTGGCGCAGCGCATGAGCGAGTCCATGGGGCAACCCGTGACCGTCGACAACCGGGGCGGCGCAGGCGGTGCCATTGGGGCCGACTTGATGGCCAAAGCGGCACCCGATGGTTACACCATCATGATGCACAACCTGTCTTTTCCTCTGGCCTCGGTGGCGCAAACCTTGGCCAACCGCTCTCCCTTCAATGTGGACACCGACTTTGCCGGGGTGTCGATCGCGGTGTATGTGCCTTTTGTTTGGACGGCCAGTCCGAGCGTGCCCGCCAAGGACCTGAGGGAGTTGGCCACACTCTTGCGCAACAACCCTGCACTGCAATACAACTATGGCTCAACCGGTCCTGGCTCCACCATGCATGTGCTGGGTGAGGCCTTCAAGAAGGAAGGCAAAGTCAACATCACCCACATCCCGTTCAAGGGAGCGGCCCCGCTGAAGCAAGAGCTGCTGGCAGGTCGTCTCCAGATCGGTGGTGACCAGCTGTCCTCGTCCTTGGCCGAGATCAAGGCCGGCACCTTGAAGGCCTTGGCCACGACCGCGTCCAAACGCATCCCTGGCTTGCCGGATGTGCCCACGGTGAGGGAGTTGGGCTTTCCCAACCTGGAACTGGAAGGATGGAATGGCGTTTTTGCACCGGCCAAAACGCCCAAGGACATCATTGATCGCTTGAACAAAGAGGTCATTGCAGCCGTTCGACACCCCGATGTGGTCAAACGGCTGAACGATCTGGGCGCAGAGGGCGTGGGCTCCACGCCCGCCGAGCAAGATGCGATGCTGCGGCGGCAAATGGACCAATTCCGCGCCATCATCCGCGAAATGCGCCTGGACTGAATCTGCCGCAAGGCGACTGCGCCCGCTGCTCAGGCGCGGTTGCCTTGCGACAACCACCAGACCAGCAATTCCGAGCAGTCCTTGTCGTCCCATCCGCTTTGCGCTGCGGCTTCAAATTGCCGCAAAGCCAGGGTGGTCAGGGGCAATGCCCGTTGCCCCGCCTGGCCCTGGTCCAGCATCGCCTGCATGTCTTTGCGCATCGTGGCGACATTCACGGTGATTTGATCGCTTTTTTTCTCTGCCAGGGTTTTGGCGATCATGGCACCCCGCACCTTGAGCATGTTGGGGCCGCCCGAAGAGTCCGACAGGATGTCGATCACGCGCTGAGGCTCCAAACCCAGGGGTTCGACCAGGGACAGCGCCTCGCCCAGGGTTTGCCAATACACCATCAAGGGCAGATTGACCGCCAACTTCATGGTGGCCCCGGCGCCATGCGGCCCCACATGCTCCACGCGACGGCAAATGACATCCAGCAAAGCCCGCACCTTGTGCAGGTCCTGCGCGTCGCCGCCCACAAACCCCAACAGCTTGCCCTCTTTGGCCGGTCCCACACTCCCGCCAACCGGGCACTCCAGAAAATTGGCGCCCAGGGCTTGCACCCGCTGGGCCATTTCCTGTGGTTTGGCCGGCCGCACGGTGCTCATGTCGATGAAGGTCTTGTGCTGCACATCACCGGCCAACAGGCCATTTTCTGCACCATAAACATCGTCCAAAGCCGCTTCGTTGGTCAGCAAGGTGATCACCACATCCACAGACTCGGCCAATGTCTTGGGCGTCGGGGCCCACTGGGCACCTGCATCCAACACCGGCTGGGCCCGCGCTGCCGTGCGGTTCCACACCGTCAGGTCATGGCCCAAAGAAAGCAACCTCGAGCCGATGGCCGAGCCCATTTTTCCAATGCCTGCGATACCCACTTTCATCTTTGTCTCCAAGCGTCAGTGAAAAAACCCATTTTGAAGCCGTTTGCCGGGGCGGGCTGAATGAAACGTCCTTGACCTGGGCTGCTTTATTGGGCTGAAAAAACCACGGCCAGCGACGCGCCCGGGCCCATCCGGCATTTACAAAATCGGTAGACATGGCCATGATTGGATGCCTTTGGTATTCAATCAAGGCCCCCCAATGGAATCAGCGTCAGCACGCCCCAAGCCGGCCGCGCATGCAGAGGATGCCCCGGTGGTGACTTATGTGCAACAACTGCTGGAACAGGCTGTGGCGCTCAGGGCATCGGATCTGCATTTCGAACCCTACGAACACCGCTACCGGGTGCGCATGCGCATCGATGGTGAGTTGCGTGAAATCGCCTCGCCGCACATGGCGCTCAAGGACCGGCTAGCTTCGCGCATCAAGGTGATGTCACGCCTGGACATTGCCGAAAAACGCCTGCCCCAAGATGGCCGCATGAAGCTGCACTTGGCCGACGGTCGGGAGCTGGACTTGCGGGTCAGCACTTTGCCGACCCTGTTTGGCGAAAAACTGGTGATCCGGGTGCTGGATTCGGCCCAGGCCCAGCTGGACCTGCAGCGCCTGGGCTACGAGCCCGAAGACCTGGCGCGTTTGCTGGCTGCGATCCGTGCGCCCCATGGCCTGGTGCTGGTGACCGGCCCCACAGGCTCGGGCAAGACGCAATCCCTTTACGCCTGCCTGAACCTGCTGAACACACCGGAGGTCAACATCGCCACCGTGGAGGACCCCTGCGAGATCCAACTCGCGGGCATCAACCAGGTCAATGTGCAGGACAAACCTGGCCTGAGCTTCGCCGTGGCCTTGCGCGCCTTTTTGCGCCAGGACCCGGACATCCTGATGGTGGGCGAAGTGCGCGACCTGGAGACCGCCAACATCGCCATCCAGGCGGCACAGACCGGGCACCTGGTGCTGTCCACCTTGCACACCAACGATGCCCCTTCCACCCTGATTCGCCTGCGCAACATGGGCACGGCGACCTACAACATTGCCGCCAGTGTCAGCCTGATCACGGCACAGCGCCTGGTGCGCTGCCTGTGTCCTTGCTGCAAGCAAGCCTCGGCCCTGCCGGTGGACACTTTGCGCCAGGCCGGCTGGCCGCAAGCCTGGTGCACCGTCGACCCGGTGCCGGTGTTTGTACCCGTCGGTTGCGCGCACTGCCACAAGGGCTTTGCCGGGCGCACCGGCATCTTTCAGGTCATGCCCGTGAGCCCCGACATGCAAGGCTTGGTGTTGCAAGAAGCCGGCATCCAGGCCATGCAGCGCCAGGCCCGCGCCGAAGGTGTCCACAGCCTGAGGGTCGCCGGTTTGCGCAAGGTGGTGCGCGGCATCACCTCGCTCGACGAGGTGCTCGCCGCCACACGGGAGGGCGCATGAGCGCCGACCTGCCAGCGCCTGCCCGCCCAAGCTACCGCTGGTCGGGCCGCGACCGCCGGGGGCGCCTTCAAACGGGCACCCTGCAAGCCATGAACGCGGATCTGGCACGGGCCCAGCTGCGACAGCAGGGTCTGGCCGGGGTTCGGATTCAACGCTTGTGGTGGGCCGACAGGGACAAGGTCCCAAGCAAGGACCTGGCCGCCATGACCCGGCAATGGACCGCCCTGTTGAAGGCCGGGGTGCCGCTGGTGCAAGCCCTGGGCATGCTGGGCCGCAGCACCCACAGCCAAAACCTGGCCCATGTCATGCAGCGCGTGCTGGCCGACGTCGAATCCGGTGTCGCGCTGCACAGCGCCCTGGCCCGACATCCCCGGCATTTCAGCGGTCTGTTTGTGCACATGGTGCAGGCGGGCGAATCGGCCGGCATTTTGGACGCGATGATGGAACGGCTGTCGCAGACCTTGGAAAAAAACGAGGCCTTGCGCACCCAGATCCGCTCGGCGCTGATGTACCCCGCTGCGGTGATGTTGATGTCCCTGGGCATCTTGGTGCTGATCCTGGTCTGGGTGGTGCCGGTGTTCGAGGAGGTGTTTGAATCCCTGGGTGCAGAGCTCCCCCTGTCCACCCAGCTGGTGCTGCGCGCCAGCGATGGGCTGCTGCATGCCTGGCCCGTGGCCTTGCTCATGCTGGCCCTGCTTGCCTGGGGGGCCCAGCACCCCGGGCCGACGGCCGCCCGCATGCGGCTGGGGCTGTCGCGGTGGCTTTTGGACTGGCCTGTACTGGGGCCGCTCATCACCACCGCGGTGGTGGCGCGCTGGGCCCAAACCCTGTCGGCCTTGCTGTCGGCGGGGGTGCCATTGACAGAAGCGCTGGGGCCCACCGCCCAAGCGTGCGATCATCCGGTATTCTCTGGCCTCACATGGCAGATGCAGCGCAGGGTGATTCAGGGCAGCAGCCTGAACGAAGCCATGAACCAAACCGGGCGGTTTCCGACCATGCTGGTTCAGCTGTGCGCCACGGGGGAGGAAACCGGTGCCCTGGACAGTTTGCTGGACAGGGCCGGTGGCCTGATGTCCACCGAGCTGGATGAGCAGGTGCACGGCCTGACCAGCTTGCTGGAACCTGTGATCATCGTGGTGCTGGGGGGCGTCATTGGGGCCATTTTGGTGGCCATGTATCTGCCGATCTTCGGTCTGGGACAAATTTTCTGACATGAGCAACAGCGCTTTGGCAATCGGGTTGGCAGGCTTGCTGGGTCTGATGGTCGGCAGTTTTCTGAATGTGGTGGTGCATCGCCTGCCCTTGATGCTGCAGGCCCAGTGGGACGCCGAACGCCAGCACACCCCCCGCCAAGCGCCCGCCTTCAATCTGGCCGTTCCCGGCTCGCATTGCCCCCACTGCCAGCACCCTTTGCGCTGGCGTGACAACATCCCCGTGCTCAGCTTCATCGCCCTGCGCGGAAGATGTGCCCACTGCCAAGCGCCGATCTCGTGGCGCTACCCGGCGATCGAGCTGATCACCGCTGGCCTGTTCATGGGGCTGATGGCACAACACGGTTGGTCCGTGGTGACTGTGGCGTGGGCCGGTTTTTCGGCGGCCTTGCTGGCACTGGCCGCCATCGATGCCGACACCCAATTGCTGCCCGACGCCATCACCCAACCCCTGCTTTGGTGCGGCTTGCTGGCCGCCAGCCTGGGCTGGCTGGGGATCAGCCTGAGCGAGTCGGTGTGGGGGGCTGCGGCGGGCTACCTGTTTTTTTGGTCGGTTTACTGGCTGTTCAAGCGCGTGACTGGCAAGGACGGCATGGGCCAGGGGGACTTCAAGCTCTTGGCGGCGCTGGGCGCCTGGCTGGGCTGGCCGGCCCTGTTGTCGCTGGTGCTGATCGCCTCCGTCACAGGTGCCGTGATCGGCCTCTTGCGCCAACGTCGCGGCCAATTGGCCGAGCACGGTGAAATGGCGTTTGGCCCCTACCTGGTGCTGGCCGGTTTGTGGGTCATGGCCTTCGGCCCCTTGCCGGGTTTGTCATACTGGACCCCATGAACACCTCCAGAATTTGGCGCATGGGCCTGACCGGCGGCATCGGCAGCGGCAAAAGCACCGTGGCCGCCATGCTGGCCGCCCGTGGCGCGGCGGTGATCGATGCCGACGCCATTGCACGCGGCGTGACCGCGCCGGGCGGCCGGGCGATGGCCGCGATTGCCCAGACCTTCGGGCCGCAGATGGTCGATGCCCAAGGCGCCATGGACCGCCAGGCGATGCGCGCACTGGTTCTGCAAAATCCCCAGGCCAAACAACAGCTCGAAGCCATCATCCACCCCCTGGTGGCCCAGATCACCGCCGAGCAAGCCCAGGCGGCACTGGACCACGGTCGGCAGGTGCTGGTGTTCGATGTGCCCTTGCTGGTGGAGTCGGGCGAACGCTGGCGAAAACAGGTGGACCGGGTGATCGTGGTCGACTGTGATGCCCAGACCCAAAAAGACAGGGTCATGGCGCGCAGCGGGCTGGCCAGCGAGGAGATTGACCGCATCATCGCCCTGCAAGCCTCCCGCGCACAGCGGCTGGCCTGCGCCGATGTGGTGGTCTGCAACCAAGGCCTGGATCTGACCGAACTGCAGGCCGAAGTGGGCCGGCTGGCCGCACACTTCGGGCTATGATGGCGGCACTGGAAGACGCCGCGTGATACTGTACGAATACCCCATCAACGAACGCATCCGCACTTACTTGCGCTTGCAACAACTGTTCAACCGTTTGGGCCAGCTGATGGCCCGCACGGAGGCGCTGGACCACCATTTCGCACTGACCACCCTGTTCGAGATCATCGAGGTGGCCTCACGCTCGGAGCTCAAAACCGACGTCTTGAAAGACCTGGAGCGGCAAAAACAGCTGTACAACAGCTACCGTGGCAACCCGGCGATTTCTGAAAATACCCTCGAAGGCCTGATCAGCCAAATGGACGAGCACTTCGACGCGCTCAACCAGGTGGCGGGCAAGATCGGGCAGAGCCTGAGTGAGAACGACTTCCTGATGGCCTTGCGCAGCCGCGCCGTGATCCCCGGAGGCACCTGCGAGTTTGACCTGCCCACCTACCATGCCTGGCAACACCAGGCTGCGGCGGTCCGGGCGCAAGACCTGGCGCAATGGGTCGCGCCATTTGCGCCCTTGGCCCAAGCCATCCAGTTGCTGCTGCAGATGCTGCGCAAATCCGGCAACACCCAGAAGGTCATGGCCACACACGGGCAGCTGCAACAGAATCTGCCGCAAGGCCGAACCTTTCAGCTGTTGCGCCTGAAGATCGACGCCGCTTTGGGCATCACCCCAGAAATCAGCTGCAACCGCCTGCTGGTGGTGATCCGCATGTTGCGCCAGCAAAGCGACGGCAAGTGGGTGGCCACCACCGAAGATGTCCCGTTTGAGATGACTTTGTGCGCATGAGCCCATCCCGCCCGACAGAAACTTTCCAGCCACGCCAGGTGGCTTGCCCCGCCTGCGCTGGCAAGAGCCTGTACAGCAGCGCCAACCCCTACCGCCCGTTTTGCAGCGCCCGCTGCAAGGGCGTGGACCTCGGGGCCTGGGCCAGCGAAACCTTCAAATTGCCGGACAACACCCCGCCCGACGAGCCCTTTGGCGATCCCCGTTTGCAGTGAATCGCATGGAGCCCTGCGCGGCTCAGGCGTGCGTGGCCTCTTTGAACGCACGCTCTTGGGCCAGCCAGCCCAGCACCGGCACCGTGCCCGGCAGCACCGGCGTGACCACCACCGGCAGCGTCTGCCAGGCATGCGATTGCGCCTCGCGCATCTGCAACTCGCCCTGCCAGTCCCACACCTTGCAAAAATGCAGGCGCACCAGGGCGTGCGGGTAATCGACCATCTGGGTTTTCCAGGCCTGTGCAGGCCCGATGGTGATGCCCAACTCCTCCTGCAGTTCTCGGCGCAGGGCTTGTTCCACCGACTCGCCCGCCTCGAGTTTGCCGCCCGGAAACTCCCAATAACCTGCGTACACCTTGCCTGGCGGTCGGGAGGTCAGCAAAAAGCGGCCGTCGGCCTGCAGCAACACGCCCACGGCCACATCGACCACGGCACGATCGCCCTGGCCCGCGCCCGGGTCTTGGCGCTCGCGCTCGCCGTCGGCCACCAACAGACCGGCGCTCATGCCTGACCTGGCTGGCGGCCCATCATGTCCCGTGCAAACTGGTAGGCCACACGCCCGCTGCGCGAGCCGCGCTCCAGGGCCCAGAGCAAGGCATCGGGGCGGGCGGCCTCGATCTGGGCGGGCGTGGCGCCCAAGGCGCTGAGCCACTGGCCGGCGATGGTCAGGTACTCGTCTTGCGAGAAAGGGTAGAAACTGATCCACAGGCCAAAGCGCTCGGACAGGGAGATTTTTTCCTCCACGCCCTCGCCCGGGTGCACTTCGCCGTCTTCGGTGTGCTTGTAGCTGAGGTTCTCGCTCATGTACTCGGGCAGCAGATGGCGCCGGTTGCTGGTGGCGTACACCAGCACATTCGGGGTCGAGGCCGCCACCGTGCCGTCCAGAATCGACTTGAGCGCCTTGTAGCCGGGCTCGCCGTCTTCAAAGCTCAGGTCGTCGCAATAAACCACAAATTTCTCGGGGCGGCCGGCCACCACCTCGACGATGTCGGGCAGGTCGGTCAGGTCGGCCTTGTCCACTTCGATCAGCCGCAGGCCCTGGGGTGCGTAGGTGTTCAGACACGCCTTGATGAGGGATGACTTGCCGGTGCCGCGTGCGCCCGTGAGCAAGACGTTGTTGGCAGGACGGCCCTGCACAAACTG
>JAIXXW010000184.1 GCA_027490555.1 Comamonadaceae bacterium
CTGGGACAAATTCCTGCATTGCTTCCACGCCACGGCCATCAGCTCGGGCATGATTTTCATGATCTTCATGGGGGCCGATGTCATGAACGCGGCCCTGGCGCGCACCCAAGTGCCTGCCCAGCTGGCCGAAATGGTGGTGGCCATGAACCTGGCCCCCCTGCTGGTGGTGGCCGGCATCCTGATGCTGTACGTGGTGCTGGGCGCGGTGATGGACGAGTTGTCCATGCTGCTGCTGACCATCCCGATCTTCTTTCCGATCATCATGAAATTGGACTTCGGCATGACCCCCGAACACACCGCCATCTGGTTCGGCATCATGGTGCTGATGACGGTCGGTTTTGGCATGCTGGCACCGCCCGTTGGTCTCAACGTCTATGTGGTCAACGGCATGGCCAAAGACGTGCCCCTGAGCGAGAGCTACAAGGGCATCATGCCCTTCCTGGTCAGCGACACCGTGCGCACCCTGCTGCTGCTGTTCTTCCCCGGCATCTCGCTGTTCCTGATCCAATACCTGACCTGACCGGCGACAACGCCCAGACAAGCCTCCGGGATCGCCCAGCCCGGGGGCTTTTTTTCTGGGCGAACTGGTTAGACTCTGACACTCTGCCCCGTCCACCCCCACACGCCAAAAGCCTCAGCCATGATGTTTGACCGCACCATCCGTCATTGCCGCCAATGCGGCGCCCCGGTGACACGCCGCCTGCCCGACGATGGGGACACCCGCGAGCGGGCCATTTGCACCGCCTGCCACACCGTCCACTACGAAAACCCCCTGAACGTGGTGGGCACCGTGCCCCATTGGGGCGATCGGGTGCTGCTGTGCAAGCGCAACATCGAGCCCCGCATGGGCAAATGGACCTTGCCTGCCGGTTTCATGGAGCTGGGCGAGTCCACCGCGCAAGGCGCGGCCCGCGAAACCACCGAAGAAGCCGGGGCCCAGTTCATCATGGAAGATTTGTTCACGGTGATGAGCGTGCCCAGGGTGGGTCAGGTGCACTTGTACTACCGGGCCCGCTTGACCAGCGACGTGTTTGAGCCTGGCCACGAAACCATGGAAGCGCGCCTGTTCAAGGAGGACGAGATCCCCTGGGACGAGCTGGCGTTTCGCACCGTCAAGGAAACCCTAGAACACTACTTTGCCGACCGGCGTGCGGGCCGTTTTGGCACACACGCCTTCGACATCGCCTGAGCGCCGACGCCGACCACGCCAGGGCCAGGGCCGGGCCTCAGACATCAATCGCCGCAGCCGACCCGGCCTGCTTGCGCAGCTCGAACTTCTGGATCTTGCCGGTGCTGGTCTTGGGCAGCTCGCCAAACACCACCGCACGCGGCACTTTGAAGCCCGCCAGGTGCTGCTTGCAATGCGCCACGATCTGCTCGGCCGTGACCTGGGCATCGGCCTTCAGTTCCACAAAGGCGCAAGGCGTCTCACCCCAGCGGGGGTCGGGCTTGGCGACCACGGCCGCCGCCAGCACGGCAGGGTGGCGGTACAGCACGTCTTCCACCTCGATGGACGAGATGTTCTCGCCCCCCGAGATGATGATGTCCTTGCTGCGGTCCTTGATCTTGAAGTAGCCGTCGGGGTACTGCACCGCGAGGTCACCGCTGTGGAACCAGCCCCCGGCAAACGCCTCTTGCGTGGCCTGGGGGTTCTTGAGGTAACCCTTCATGGTGATGTTGCCCTTGAACATGATCTCGCCCATGGTCTGGCCGTCTTGCGGCACGGGCTGCAGGGTCTCCGGGTTGAGCACGCGCACATCGCGCTGCAGGTGGTAGCGCACACCCTGGCGGGCGTTCAGGCGGGCCCGCTCGCCGATGTCCAGCGCATCCCACTCGGGGTGCTTGGGGCACACCGTGGCCGGGCCATAGACCTCGGTCAGGCCGTACACATGGGTCAGGTCAAAGCCCATCTGCTCCATGCCCTCGATCATCGAGGCCGGGGGGGCAGCGCCAGCCACCATGGCCTTGATGCCCGTGGGCACACCCACCTTCATGGCCGCCGGGGCATTCACCAACAGGCCGTGCACGATGGGGGCACCGCAGTAATGCGTGACACCGTGCTCGCGCATGGCGTCGAACATGGCTTGCGCGTCCACCTTGCGCAAACACACGTTCACGCCCGCACGCGCCGCCACCGTCCATGGGAAGCACCAGCCATTGCAATGGAACATGGGCAGGGTCCACAAATAGGCCGCGTGCTTGGGCATGTCCCATTCCAGAATGTTCGAGATCGCATTCGTCGCCGCGCCCCGGTGGTGGTACACCACCCCCTTGGGGTTGCCGGTGGTGCCGCTGGTGTAGTTCAGGGCGATCGCGTCCCACTCGTTGTCTGGCAGGCGCCAGGCAAATTCCGGGTCACCCCGGGCGACAAAGGCCTCGTAGCTGAGCGTGCCCAGCGGGTGGGCGGGGCCGGTGTACAGCGCGTCTTCCACATCGATCACCAGCAAGGGCCGGGTGGACTGGCGCAGGGCCAGCGCTTGCTGCATCACACCCGAAAACTCCGGGTCCACGATCACCGCCTTGGCTTCGCCGTGGTCGAGCATGAAGGCCACGGTCTGGGGGTCCAGCCGGGTGTTGAGCGCATTGAGCACCGCCCCGGCCATGGGAATGCCGAAATGCGCCTCCACCATGGGTGGGGTGTTGGGCAGCATCACCGCCACCGTGTCGTTTTTGCCGATGCCCGCCTGTGTGAGGGCGCTGGCCAGCTGGCGGCAGCGGCGGTAGGTGCTGGCCCAGTCCTGGCGCAAATCACCGTGGACGATGGCCAGGCGGCTGGGGTAGACCTCGGCCGTGCGCTCGATGAAACTCAGCGGCGAGATCGGGGCGTGGTTGGCAGGGGTCTGGGGCAAATCCTGGTCGAAGATGCTGACTTTGGTTTCTGGCATGGGCGTTCCGTGAAAGCTGACTGTGCAATGGTCAACAGTTTGCCTGACCCGGGGCTGAAATCCATGCTGGTTTGCCCCGAAACCCCTGGCCTGCGGCCACGGGATCGCCAAGCCTTATCGGTGAAAATAGCCCCATGGCCATCCCCCAGTCTTTCATCCAAGAGCTGCTGTCCCGCGTCGACGTGGTCGACATCGTGGGCAAATACGTGCAGCTCAAGAAAGGCGGCGCCAACTTCATGGGGCTGTGCCCCTTCCATGGCGAAAAGTCCCCCAGTTTCAGCGTCAGCCCGACCAAGCAGTTTTTCCACTGCTTTGGCTGCGGCAAGAACGGCAATGCCATCGGCTTCCTGATGGAGCACGCGGGCATGACCTTCATCGAAGCCGTGAAGGACCTGGCCCAGCAAACCGGCATGCAGGTGCCCGAAGAGCAGCAGTCGCCCGAAGAGCGCGCCCGTGCCGCCGCCGCCAAAGCCAAGCAAGACAGCCTCAGCGGTGTGCTGGAAAAGGCCGGCAACGCCTACCGCGAGCACTTGAAAACCTCACCCCGGGCCATCGACTACCTCAAGGGCCGGGGCCTGTCGGGCCAGATCGCCAAGCGCTTTGGCCTGGGTTACGCGCCAGAGGGCTGGCGCAGCCTGGCCAGCGTCTTCCCCCAGTACGACGATCCCCTCTTGGCCGAATCGGGCCTGGTGATCGTCAACGAAGAGGACGACAAGCGCTACGACCGCTTTCGGGACCGCATCATGTTCCCGATCCGCAACATCAAGGGCGAATGCATCGGCTTTGGCGGTCGGGTGATCGGCAACGGCACCCCCAAATACCTCAACTCCCCCGAAACCCCGGTGTTCCACAAAGGGCGTGAGCTCTACGGCCTGTACGAGGCCCGCGAAGCCTTGCACAGCGCGGGCTATGTGCTGGTGACCGAAGGCTATATGGACGTGGTGGCCCTGGCGCAGCTGGGCTTTGCCAACGCCGTGGCCACACTGGGCACGGCCTGCACGCCCGAGCATGTGCAAAAACTCTTCAGGTTCACCGACTCGGTGGTCTTCAGCTTTGACGGCGACGCTGCAGGCCGCCGTGCCGCGCGCAAGGCGCTGGACGGCGCCCTGCCCTATGCCACCGATGTGCGCAGCATCAAGTTTTTGTTTTTGCCCGCCGAACACGACCCCGACAGCTATGTGCGCGAGTTCGGCCAAGAGGCCTTTGCCGAGCAGATCCAGCAGGCCATGCCCCTGTCGCGGTTTTTGATCGAAGCGGCCAGCGTCGACTGCGACCTGCACACCGCCGAAGGCCGGGCACGCCTGTCCAGCCAAGCCCGCCCGCTGTGGCAGCTGTTGCCCGATGGGGCGCTCCAGCAGCAACTGCTGGCCGAGTTGGCGCAACTCATCCAGCTGGAAACCGCAGGCCTTGAAAAACTGTGGGGCCAACAAGCGGCCAGTGACCAGCGCTTTGCACCCGCTGCACGCGGTGCTGTGACCTCCGCACCCCTGTCGGCCAAGGCCGCCATCGGCCAAATGGCCCCTGCAGGGCATGACGACTACCCCCCATTGGAGTCGTACCACGGCGAGCCACCAGCCTGGTCAGGTGGCAACACGTTTGTGCCATCCCACGGCAACAGCCCCTGGAAAAGCAAGAACCCCAACTGGTCGCCGGGCAGCCCATTCGGCAACGGCAAATTCAAACGCGAGCAGCCCCCGGTTTACACCGGCCCGCGCACCCTGCCCGCCAGCCGGGCCGACCACGCCGCCCGCCTGCTGCTGGGCAATATGGCGCTGTGGGAAACCTTGGCGGGCGAAGACCACGCCATGCTCTGCGCCCTGCCCGCGCCGCACGGTCCCCTGTTCGTGTGGCTCGAATCGCTGTTCCATGAGCAGGGGCCTTTGGGCTGGTCCACCTTGCGTGAGCTGATGCAAGACCAGCCGTTTGCCGACGACGCCCCCCGCTGGATGGCGCAGGACAAATGGAGCCCCACCAGCGCCAGCGAAGACGCCACCCCGCCCGACCCGCAGGAAGCCCGGCAGGAGCTGCGCCGCTTGATGAACATGCTGATGATCGACCACCTGCAAAGCCTCAAAAACGAGGCCCTGGCCCAACACCAAAGTGGTGAGGACCCGCA
>JAIXXW010000268.1 GCA_027490555.1 Comamonadaceae bacterium
CCCATCGGGTGCGCGTTGATGTGGCGGCCTGTTCAACACAACGGTTTTATCAGCATGAAGACACGTGCCCGCTCCAGTTTCTTGTCCGGCCTTGCCCTGTCCAGCTTGGCGGGTTGTGCCATCTTGCAAGGTGAGATCACCCCCCCCGCAGCCAGAACTTCTGCGCCAGCGCAGCCTGTCCTGGTCAGGGAGGAGGGGGTGCCACCTGCCCGGGCAGCGGTCGCCCCGGGGCAAAGCGCTGCCCAGCCTGTGCGTGCCACCACGCCGGATGGCTTGCCGATCTTTCAGGTGCCGGCCGATCCACCCGCACACCGTGCGGTGATGCCGGCCCCACCTCCGGCTATTGCCGCCAAGGTGCCAGCGCTGCCTTCGCCCACGGCAGCAACGCCTGCGTCAGCGGCCTCCGCTGCCGCGACAGAGAAAAGTCCGGCCCCCGCGGCCACTGCTGCGGCCTCTGCCGCCGCCCGTGCTGTCCCGCCACCACCACCTGCGCACGATTTCCCTTGGATGGCGGGCGCCGTGCATGTGCGTGCCCAAGAGGAAACCACCTTCGGCGTGGGTGCACGCATGTTCGGGCGTTTGTTTGCCAAAGTGGAGTTCGCCTCGGGGCCCACATCTCCCGCCGGGCCATCCACCGCGCAGGACAACCTCAGGAACAGAACGGGCGGGCCTGCCGCCAGCGCCAGCAGGGGCGAAGACAGCCCGCTCACCTCTTTGGTCTGCACGGGTGTGACTTGCCTGGACGTGGCCCGGGACAGTTTGCTGCGCGATGCCGACCGCAAGGGCTGGAAAGTGATGCTCAACCGCCGCATCGCCTTGCAGCAATCCTTCATGTTCCAGCGCGACGATCGCATGGTGTGGATCGAGGTCAAATCCACGGGCGGCCAGGTGCTCGACCTCGAATACGGCCTGATTCCGGTCCAAGGCAGCGTCAATTAGCGCTCGTCACGCGCCTTTCTCGCTGCGCTCCACGCAGCACGCCAAGCACCAGAGGCCGGCGATCTTCCAGATCAGCCGGCCTCTTTGTTCATGCACGGCCCGTGGGCTGTACGGGACTGCCCCATTCAAATTGACACCACCATTAAATAAATTAAAAGTACTAATGCAAAAAAAATTTGAAAAATAAATGAAAAGTCATAGAAACTGATGTATATTTAAAGTACCAATTTTTTCAACACAGGAGTAAGTAATGAAGCATTCTCAGCGTGGTTACAGCTTGATCGAACTCTCGATTGTTCTGGCCATCATCGCGGTGGTCATCGGCGGCGCCATCACCGGCGTGCAAGCCATTTTGCAAAGCAACAACGTCAACAAAACCATCTCCGAAACCAACAGGGCGATTGGCGCCATCACCTCCAAGCTGATCCGGGACGCCACTTATTCCAATGCCACAACCGCCAATCTGTCCTCGCGCGCCATGGGTGTCTGGGCTGAAAAATCCGTCACCGGCGCTGGCACCTCGAGTGCTGCGGTCACCAACGAATTCGGGGGGGCTGTGTTTGTGTCGCCAATGACATCGGCGACCTATGGTGTGGCAGCCAACCAGGCCTACATCTACACCCTGACCGGCATTCCGGTCTCGGCATGTACCGATCTTGCTCTCGGGCTTGAAAGTCTTGCCTTGGGCATGTCTATCACCAACCAATTGGCCAGTTCTGTATCGACCGCTCCAGCAGCGCTGGGGAGCACCGTTCTCAAAGCTCCTCCTAGCACATTGCCGAACTCCAACACAGTGTCTGTTGCTTGTGCCGGGACAGGAACCGTCACGGGGCAAGCCACCATTTCCTTGCTGATCCCACGCAGCTGACAGGGGCACTGACATGAGATTGTCAACACCCCGCTGTATTGTGGTCGCCCTGGCGATGCTGGCGACGACGTCGAATGCCCAGGTGAGCGATCAAAACCCTGCAAGGGATGAGAAACCTGCGCAAGAGGAGAGATCCGCCAGGGAGGAGAGATCCGCCACCAGCTTCATGCGCGAGACACAGCTGGAATGGTCGCGCAGCCCCCGCCCGGTCCCGGGCCAGGGCGCCGTCCAGGAGCCACCGCCGGTGGTGCTGGACGAGGGTGCGCCGCAGCAGTGGGCCATCTTGATGAAGGACAAAACCCTTTACCGCGCCATGTCGCGATGGGCCGCGCAGGCGAAATACCAGCTGATCTGGCAGGTCGACCGCGATTACCCCATTGAATCCGGGGTGGTCTTTGAAGGGGGCTTTCGCGGCGCGGTGACCGAGGTCATGTCCACCGTGGCACTGACCGATTACCCCTTGCAGGCGATTTTCAACCCGGCTGCACGTGTCTTGCGTGTGGT
The DNA here is from genome assembly GCA_027490555.1 of Comamonadaceae bacterium. Lineage (GTDB taxonomy): Bacteria > Pseudomonadota > Gammaproteobacteria > Burkholderiales > Burkholderiaceae_C > Limnohabitans_A. The sequence continues at coordinate 2,312 of JAIXXW010000268.1, forward strand.
GCGTTTCCTCGACGAAGGTCGCCGCTGAGACGCGGCCACCTTTGAGTCTTGATCCTTTGTCGTGCCTTGACGGGCAGATTTGCTATGAAACTCAACATCTTTCGATACGTGATGCCTGCGGTGTCACTCCTGGCTTTGCAGGCATGCAGCAGTTTTGACTGGGTGGATGCGCAAAGCCACCGCGTGGCGACAGAGCGCGCGCAGGCCGCCCAAAATCAGGCGCGTCAGCCCGTGGTGCTGCCGCCCTTGGTGAAGGAGGAGAAGCTGGTGCGGTTTGTCAGCCGCTCTGTGCCGCTCAAGCAGTCTGCCGTGCTGCCTTCGCACATCCAGAACGTGACGGTCCGTTATCCGGGTCGGCACAACCTGGCGACCATTGCCGACATCCTCACGCGCACCACCGGCGTGGTGGTCAGCATGACGCCAGACGCCTTGATGGACCCGCGTGCCTTCTCTGCGGTTCGGACCTTGGTCACTGTGCCCCCCCCTGTTGTGGGTCAGGCCAGCCCCACCGGTTTGCCAACGAATGTGGACGCCATGAACCTCGCTGGCCCCGCCGCCATGCAGGCCGGTGCAGCGCGTGTGGGCTTGACGGCCGAGCAGGCCGTCAACACCTTTGAGCTCAATTACAGCGGTCCTTTCACCGAGTTGCTCGATTGGATCGCCAACCAGGCACAACTGAACTGGACTTACGAGAACGACCGCATCGTTTTCCGCCGCGTGGTGACCCAGTTCATCCCGGTTCGGGCCTTGCCCGCGGGCTTCAAGGGCAGCCGCACTTTCTCCGTCGGCGCCGGCAGCAACAATTCCAGCATGACCACCGAGTTTGCCGACGAACTCTGGGATGGTCTGGGCAAAACCATCCCCCTGATGCTGTCGAATTCCGGTCAGGTGCAACTCGATCCCAAGCTGGGCATCGCCACGGTCCGTGATGCGATCGCCAATGTGCAGGAAGTGGAGCGCTACATTCAGCAAATTCACAACCAGTACATGCGGCAGATCAGCATCCAAGTGGAGGTGGTGCAAGTCGACCTGTCCACAGAGGCACAAGCCGGCATCGATTGGACCAACATCAGCAGCAACAACGGAAGATTCCAGTCTTCGGGACCGGCATTCCTGCGGGGCACTTCCGAGGCTGGGGTGGTGGGCATATTCCGTGGAGCGAACAGCCAGTTCCTGCTCAAGAGCCTGGAGCGTTACGGTCGCGTCAGCACCATGTACTCGACGGTGGTCAACACCATGCACCGCCAGTCTGTGCCCTTGAGCGTGTCCAACACCCGCACCTATGTCCGTTCCATCACGGCCGGCGCGATCACCGGAACCGGCACGATCACAGGGCCGTCTCTGACGGCTGCCGACATCAACACCGGCTTCTCGCTCAACCTGTTGCCTGTCATTCTGGACTCCAACCGCATTCTTCTGGAAACAGCGATTGGCATCAGCTCCATCCGTGAATTGGCCAGTTTCTCGACCGGCTCGGGATTTGGACAGGCCACTGTCCAGCAGCCGGATGTGGACAGCTTCATGAACGTACAGCGGGTGGGCCTGGCCATGGGGGAAACCTTGGTGCTTTTGGGCTATGAGTACGAGGACACCCGCAACAATGCCGCCGACGTGGTGGGCAACAAACTCCCGACCTCCCGTCTTTCCAGGAGCAACAAAAAGAGCGTGGTCATTTTGTTGACGCCGACCATCAATGAAAGCTGATTGCCATGGCCAGCTCATCCATCCTTGAGCGCTGGAAGTCGCGTTTCGGGAATAGGCAGCGCCCCAAAAGCGAATCGCTTTCCCGGAACATCCAGCCTGCAGAAGTCGCCAAATCCATCCTGATCGGCCGCCACCATTACGTGTTCGTGCTGGATTGGCGTCTGTACACCCGCAGCAGTGACCTGTCCAGAACCATGCGCTCTGTGCAAAAGCAGGGCTACACACACTACCTGACCGCTGCGATGGACGTCGCAGGCTTTGCCTACGGCATCGACCGCAAGATCAAGCAAAAATCGCATTCTGCGGCCATGCACCTGGCCGAGACGTCCTCTCGCGGCGGTGTGGAGATGTTCATCTTCAGAATCACGGAAGCGCTTTACAGCCTGACGGTGCTCAGCGACTCCAAGCCGGTTCCGCATTTTGACCAGGTGGGATCCTTGGGCGAAGTGATGGCGCTGATCCAGGAGTACGAGGCGCTGCAATCAGGCCAATCCATTCGGTATGTGGGCAACGTCGAAGAGCTGTCCAACATCGAAAAAATGACCTTGAGCGATGCCTTTGGGCTGCCCGAGCCCGAGGCCGCGCTGGAAGGCCTGCCCAATTACCAATTTCGCATCCTGCTGGCGGCGGTCATGGTGCCTGCAATTTTGATCGCCTCTGCCGGAGGCTACTGGTGGTTCAATCAAAAACAAAAAATCGAAAGGCAGCGCCTGACCCAGTTGCAGGACCCCAACCTGGTCTATGAAAGGCAGGTGGACTCGGCCTTGCAACAGATTGGCCCGGAAGGCAACCAGGCCCTTGTCCGCTGGCGTGAGGTTTTTGGCAAGCTGCCTGTTGAACGCTCGGGGTGGCTGCTGGAAAAAGTGGTGTGTCAAGCGGACACCTGCACGGTGAATTGGCGGCGCTCGACCGGCAGTGTCAATGACTTCAAAAACAATCCTCCTGTTGGGATGGCGAGCATGACCACGTCGCAGTCGGGCGAAAACCCGGCGGATGCCGTGATCGAGACCACCTTCCCGGTCACGTCGCCATCGGGGGTTGAAATGGCCCGCAAGCGCAACGAGTTGCCCACCAGCGACCAAGCGACCACGGTCTTGAGCAGCCAGTTGCAAGACATCGCTCTGCTGCCCGATGCCCAGGTCAAGCTCAAGCCGCCAGAGCTTTACCCCAGCACCGGTGCCAAGCCGGAGCAGTTGATGCGCCCAGTGATTCGAGGGGAGTGGAGCATCACGCACGAGCTGTGGTCACTGGGAGATTTGCGGCTGGATTTGCCAGCGCAAGCGCTCCAGAGCCTGACCATTTTGCAGGACCAAAACACCAAGAACTGGGTTTACACATTGACAGGACACTACTATGCCAAAGGCAAAAAATATTAAGCTCTGCGCATTGACCGTGACCCTCTTGGGCATGGTGGCTCACGGTTCGGCGCAACCGGTTCTGGACCAAATGATCAGCCAAGCCAAGCAGGCCAAGCTGCGCCAGAGCCAGGGCGCGGCCAGCATTCAGGAAGAGACCCAGCCCATGCAGCTGTGGTCCATTTCCGGCATCAACAACCAACTGGTGGGAGAAATCTGGCACGGCGATGTGATCCATCGCTTGCAGTTGCGGCCCGGCAATCAACTGCCCAATGGGTGGCAGATCGTGTCGGCCGACTCGCGCAGCGTGACCCTCAGGCGCGGTCTGGAGCGCAGCCGGCTGTACCCGGTCGCACCCGGCAGCACCGGCTGGGAATTTGCCCAGACGCCGCGTGTGCGGATTTCCGTTCCTGGGCAAGTTCTTCCCTCCAACAGCACGGGCCCGACCGGCTTGGCTCCGGACACGGCAAGGTTTGCCGCCAGCAATTTGCCCCCCATGCCAGGACATGTTCCCGCCAGCAACCCGCCACCTTCGCCACAGGTGTCGCCCTCTGTCTCCAACCCATCTCCCAACACACGATGAGCCTGCTGACCCGGTCACGAGCCACCCGCGTCACTGCGGCGCAAAACAGCCATGGGCACATCCGGCGTTTTTCCGAAGCGCCCCAGTTGGTGTCGGTGCTCACGCATGGACCCAATCCGGTTTTGAAGTTGCTTGACGACAAACAACACAGCATGCTTGCCGGTGTGCTGCAGGGCAGGAATTTCTGCGTCATCAGCATTCAGCGGGAACAGGGCTCGCCAGCCTGGTTTCACCTGATCGAGCAAGGCAAGGAGCAAGGCTACAACTTTGCGGGTTTTTACACCTGCGACGACGATGTCATGGCCACCTTGCTGCAGCGCTTCAACGTCAACACCGCGACAGACCAGCGGCGGCGGCAGACCGAAGGCAACCAGGCGGTGATCGACCGGGTGCTGGGCGAGTCCGAGCAGATCCATTGGTTCCGCCAGTTGGTCAAGACCTGTCTGGAATTGCAGGCCACCGACATCCACATCGAAACGCGCGGTCATGTGGCCGATGTGCGCATACGCCGAGACGGCATCTTGCGCCAGATCAAGGAGTACCCGGCCGACGTGTGCACACAGGCCATTGCAGCGTGCTACACCTTGCTGGCCGAAGAACGCTCGCGCTCTGAAGTGGCTTTCAATGTCAACAGCGTCCAGTCGGCCATGATCCCCATCAGTGTGGGGGACCGCCAAGTCTCGCTGCGTTACCAAAGCCATCCTTCGGTCGGCGGTTATGAGGTGGTGATCCGGATTCTCAAGACGGACAGCCACGCCAGCCAGCAATTGCTCACCTTGGAGACTCTGGGCTACACCCCCGACCAGGTCGACCAACTCCTCAAAGCCCTGGGCTCTTCAGTGGGCGGGGTGTTCGTGGCGGGTGTGACCGGTTCGGGCAAAACGACCACGCTCAGCGCCATGCTGTCCCGGCTCGCGCGCGAGGGTTCCCGCAAGATCATTGCCATTGAAGACCCGGTCGAATACATCGTTCCCGGTGTGTCGCACCTTTCCGTCCAGCGCAGCATGATGGCCTCGCAGGGCAGCGCCACAGACAATCCTTTCTACGCGTCGATGATGGCCTTTTTGCGCATGGACCCGGACATCGGCATGTTCGGCGAAATCCGCGATGCCATCTCGGGCCAGATGGCCTACACCGCGATCCAGACCGGCCACAAGTTGCTGACCACGGTCCATGCCACCTCGGCGCTGGGGGTGGTGGCGCGCTTGACCTCGCCGCAGATCGGCTTGCTGCGCAACGACATCTGCGTGCCCGACTTCTTTTCGGCCCTGGTGTACCAAGCCCTGGTGCCCCTGAACTGCACGGCGTGCATGGTTCCGGCCATCCATGTCATGCCGGCCAAGCATCTGGAAATCTACCAGCAGCTGTTCCAGATCGATCCTGCGCACATGAACTGTGCCAGTGCCGATGGCTGTCCGCAGTGCCTGCCCGAGGGCATGAAGAAAAACCCCGCAGGTCACAACGGCATCCGGGGCATGAAAGTCAGTGCAGAGGTGATCACGCCCGACATCGAGTTGCTCGATCTGTTGCGCCGCAATGAAGACCTGCGTGCACGCGATGTCTGGCGCAGCCAGCGGACACACCCGTTCACGGAGCCGGTCATGCGTGGCAAACCCAGCTGGGCCCACACCTTGTACGACGTGTCCAAAGGCATCGTCGACCCTTATTTCTTCGAGCATGTCTACGGACATCCCAGTCAGCTCGTGCAAAGCTGAGGTTCAACACCATCATGGACAACCTGATCGCACAACTGAGCAAATGGCAGGCGCGCAAGGAGATGCGCAAGAACCGTTCGGATTTTTATTACGACCTGGCCGGTTCACTGGAGGACCGCGTTCCCCTGTTCACGACCTTGCGCAAATACGAAGCCCGTGCACGCACCCGCAACCACGGCGAGGCGCTGGTGTATGCCGACATGATCGACGCATTGAGCACCGGTTCCTTGACGGATGCCCTGCAAGGGATCGCGCCGAACAATGAGCTGATCATGATCGATGCCTTGCAAAGTGCTGGCGATGCCAACATGGCCGAAGGCATGAAGTTCCTGTCGGTGACCGTGGAGAAAACCGATGCCATGGCCAAAGCTGCGCGCAAGGCCATCATCTACCCGCTGGTTCTGATCGTCATCTTCTCCGCCATGCTGGTGGGTTTTGCGACCCAGATCGTGCCGACACTGGAGGGGCTTTTACCACCCGAGCGGTGGCCCATCTTGGGACGTATTCTCTACGGCATCTCTCAGTTGATCGTGCATCAGGGGGTGTTCATCGCCATCACGTTCTTTGCGGTGATCGGACTGTTTTTCTTCATCCTGCCACGCTGGCGCGGTGCCGTGCGCAGCCGACTGGACAGCTTCATGCCATTCAGCCTGTACCGTGATTTCTCCGGTGCGATGCTGATCGTGTCCCTGGCTTCTTTGCTGCGCACCGGGGTTTCCCTGCGCGCCTCGCTGGAGCGCGCCATGCGCTACAGCACCCCCTGGATGCGGGCACACCTGCGACTGATCCTGCGCAACCTGGGCAAAAACAGGACCACCCATTTCGGCGAGGCCTTCAAGACCGGTGTCCTCAACCAGTACCTGGAAGACCGGGTCCAGGACGCTTCCGAGCGGCGCGAGCCGGTGGAGGCCTTCGTGAAAATCGGCATCGGCTCCATCGACCGAGTGATCGGCATGCTGGAGCGTTCGGCCTCTCGCATGAGCTCCGTGATCATGCTGCTGTGCGGCATCATGCTGTTCATCATGATGGGCGGCTTCTTCAGCACCGCGCTGGAGTTACAAAACGGCATTCGAAACAGTGCGCAGCAAAGCGCACGCTGAACCTTCAGGAAAGTCTGCCCATGACTGACTCATTTCCACTTCTCAGCCGTGCCCAGCGTCAGCATGGTTTCACGCTGATCGAGTTGAGCATCGTGCTGGTCCTGATGGCCATGGCGATCACCACCTTGTTTCAGATCCAGCGCGAGCAGCTGTTGGGCAACACCTCGCTGGCCGTGGCCCAGTCCTACCAGCGCATGAACAAGGCGGTGTTGGGCTATATGCAGACCTATTATTCGGTGTTGACCGACGAGACCAGAATCCGGCCGGAGTGTTCCAACACCTATTGGGTGGCCGGCAGCACCGGCTCAGCCCGGTCCAACGGTTGCCGCTTGGCCCTGCAGATCAATGGAGGCGCAGTGGTGCAGGTGGACAATGGCCTGCAGCCCACGCCCAGAGAACTGGCTCAGCTGGGCTTTTTGTCGGGAGGCAACAATTACAACGATGTCCTGCCTTTGCCGACATTGACCGACGGCAATCCCAGTCTTGCTTTCACCCCAGGGGATTTCTTGGTCAGGGACATTGCAGGGGCGATCATTCCCAGGTACATGGTGGTGATCCAGAACATCTGCATCAATGGCGGCAACGTCAACGTCGTCTCGGTCACCGGCTCCTGCACCACGGGCAGCAAAGATCTGCGCAGCTGGGTGTTCAATTCGCAGCCGTTTCTGGAGTCCCAGACTTCGGCCACCACGGTGCTGGACCGTGCGCTGGAGTATCTGGGCGCGGATGGGTACCTCTCCGGTCCTGCCGACCTGGCCAATCCGAACGCCAGCGAATTGCGCTCGCTGGCCAATTCTCCCGAACCCCTGCAAGGCAATTTCACCCGCACCGCCACAGGCGTGGGGGCTCCCTACATCCTGGCTGTTCGCAGCGGTTATGGCTCGGCCGATTGGAGTCTGTTCAAAAAACAGGTGAGCGATTTGGCCAACACCGTGGGGACTTTGAGTGGGAATCTGAGCGCGTTGAGCTCAACCGTCGTGAACAATTACAACTTTTTAAATGGAAGAATCAACGATACCAATAAATCGATCAACACCGAAGTAAAAGCAGCCATCGATGCCTATGATTTCACAGATAAGATCACCGAAGCGCTCAAGACGATCGATCTGTCTGCATCGATTGCAGCTGGATCTGAGTATGTTCAATTGAAGCTGCAACCTTGCTTTGATGGCGGTGTGAGTATCCGGTACAACACATTTTTGAAAAAGGAAAAAAAAGAACAATTCAAAACTGCATCCACGAGACCATGTCAGTTTGGGTCATTTGGGACTGGGCAAGGTTGGGTGGTGACGGATTTGCCTTACGACTCGTGGATGCCGGTGCTGATTGAAGGAGCGTGGGCCGATGGGCAATTCAGAACGGGTTACACCAGGAGGGGGGCTAGGGACGTTTGGGCCATCTGGATGCTGGGAACGCAAAACAATGGCTGGTGGCAGTATGCGCACCTGAGGTTTGTCCGTACGGGCACCAACACAAGCCAAACGGACTTTATTCGAGGTTTTGATTGGTTCCAGGATCCTGGGGTCACAGTTACAAACCAGTATTGGACACTCACTGGGCGTTGATCATGGCAGTGCCTGCTTGGGTTGTGCGACTGTTTTGGACCCTGGCTGGGGTCTTGTGCGGGCTGCAGATGGCCCACGCCGCCTGCTTTGAGCATGCGGCCCAGCGTTATGGCGTGCCCACCGTGTTGCTGCAGGCCATCGCCCATCAGGAATCGGGTGGGCGGGCGACGGCGATCAACATCAACCGCAATGGCAGCCGTGACATTGGACTGATGCAGATCAACAGCGGCTGGTTGAACACCCTGGCGCGCCACGGCATCCACGAGCGCGACCTCTGGGACCCCTGTGTCAACACCTTGGTGGGGGCCTGGATTTTGGCCAACAACTTCGCCCGCCTGGGCTACACCACGCAGGGGCTGGGCGCCTACAACGCGGTATCGCCCGACAAGCGCGAGCGTTATGCCCGCCAGGTGCTGCAGCGGGTCGAACGCTTGACGCAGTTAACCATGCACGCCCACAGCCTGACGCCACCGGTGCAGACCACCCCCTGAGGAGCGTAAGAAGGACATGGACCTGGTCGAGTTGACACGCCTGCCTCTGGCTGTCTGGGTGCCCCTGGCTGCCTTGCTGGGGCTGGTGCTGGGCAGTTTTGCCGGGGTGGTGGTGTACCGCCTGCCCCGTCGGCTGTTGGGCGAGCAGGGCTTGGGGCTGTGTTTTCCCGCCTCGCATTGCACCACTTGCCAGCACCCGCTGCGCTGGTGGCACAACCTGCCGGTGTTCAGTTACCTGTGGCTGCGTGGTCGCTGCGCTTTTTGCAACGCGCCCATCGGGCTCTCCAACCTCTGGCTGGAGTTGGTGTTCGCGGCCTTGTGGGCGGGCTGTGTGCTGCACCTGGGGCCAGGGCGCGAGGCCCTGGTCTGGGGGGGCTTTTTTTCGGTGCTGGTGGTGCTGTGCTTTATCGACGCGCAAACCATGTTCTTGCCCGATGTGCTGACCTTGCCGCTCGCTCTGGCCGGCTGTGTGCTGGCGCTGGCCGGTTGGACCGGTGTGGATGCGCTGTCGGCCTGCTTGGGGGCCGGGCTGGGCTGGGGCCTGCTGGCGGGCGTGGCCTGGCTGTTTGAACGCTGGCGTGGCCTGCCCGCCATGGGGGGAGGCGATCCCAAACTCATGGCGGCGCTGGGCGCCTGGCTGGGTTGGCCGGCCTTGCTGCCCCTGGTGTTGTTCGCCAGCGTTGTGCACTTGGCCTATGCCCTGGTGCTCACCGGGGGACGCCGGCAGCAGGAAGTGCCGTTCGGGCCGGCCCTGGCGGTCGCGGCGGCCTTTTACTGGATTTGTCGCGACCAGCCCTGGATGTCGCTGCTGACCGGGGGGCTGTCCGCGCCTCTGGGATAATCACCCGCATGAGCGGCAATACATTCGGACAACTTTTTTCGGTCACCAACTTCGGTGAGTCCCACGGCCCGGCCATCGGCTGCGTGATCGACGGCTGTCCCCCCGGCATGCCATTGAGCGAAGCCGACATCCAGCCCGATCTGGACCGTCGCCGCCCCGGCACCAGCAAATTTGTCACGCAGCGCAACGAAGCCGACGCGGTGCAAATCGTCTCGGGTGTGTACCAGGGCCTGACCACCGGCACCCCGATCTGCCTGCTGATCCAGAACACCGACCAGCGCAGCAAGGACTATGGCGACATCCTGCAAACTTTCCGCCCGGGCCATGCCGACTACACCTATTGGCGCAAGTACGGCCTGCGCGATCCGCGTGGCGGTGGCCGCTCTTCGGCACGCCTGACGGCGCCCATGGTGGCCGCAGGCGCGGTGGCCAAAAAATGGCTCAAAAACCACTACGGCACCACCTTTGTCGGTTGCATGACCCAGATCGGCGAGGTGCCGATAGGCTTTGAGAGCTGGGACCATGTGCCGAACAACCCGTTTTTTGCCCCGCTGGCCGATGTCTCGGCGCTGGAGGACTACATGAATGCCCTGCGCAAATCGGGCGATTCGTGCGGCGCCCGGCTGCGCGTGGTCGCGCGTGGCGTGCCGGTGGGCCTGGGCCAGCCGCTGTTTGACAAGCTGGACGCCGACATCGCCTATGCCATGATGGGCATCAATGCCGTCAAGGGGGTGGAAATCGGGGCCGGTTTTGCCTGCGTGACGCAAAAGGGCAGCACTGCGGGTGATTCGCTCACCCGTGAAGGTTTTGTGGGCAACAACGCGGGTGGGGTGCTGGGGGGCATCAGCACCGGCCAGGACATCGAGGTGTCGATCGCCATCAAGCCCACCAGCTCGATCCTGATCGCACGCGAATCGATCGATTCGGCCGGTCAGCCCACCGAGGTGATCACCAAGGGCCGCCACGATCCCTGTGTGGGCATCCGCGCCACACCGATCGCCGAGGCCATGCTGGCCCTGGTGGTCATGGAGCATGCCTTGCAGCACCGTGCCCAATGTGCCGATGTGGCCCACGAACTGCCGCCCATTGCCGCTGCCAAGCCTTAAGGCATGACGAGCCGACGCCAGCTTTGGCCTTTTGCCGCTTTGTCGGCCAGCTATTTCGCGCACATCGGTTTTTTCAACCCCTATCTGCCGCTGTGGCTCAAGGACATGGGCTTGAGCCTGCTGACCATCAGTGTGCTCACGGCCGTGCAGGCCACCACCCGGCTGTTTGCCCCCTATGCCTGGGGTGCCTTGAGCGACCGCACGGGTGAACGCGTCAAGTTGCTGCGCATCGGCGCGGGGGTGGCATTTGCCACAGCCTGTCTGCTCTTCTGGGACTGGAGTCCGGTGACCCTGGGCCTGGTGTTGCTGCTGATGTTCAGCCACACCAGCGCCATGATGCCCATGAGCGAGGCGGCCATGGCCCACCTGGTGAGCCAGGAGGGCAGCTTTGACACCAAGCGCTATGGCCGGGTGCGGCTGTGGGGCTCGATGGGCTTTTTGGTGACGGTGTTTGCAGCCGGGGCCTGGTTCGAGGCTTTTGGCATGCAGCACTTTCCGGGCTGGACGGTGCTGACCCTGGGGGCGGTGTTGCTCAGTGTCTGGTGGATGCCCGACATCCGGGAATGGGGTCCCCAGGTCCGTGTGCATGTGCCGGTCCTGCCGGTGCTCAGGCAGACCCCGGTGCGTTGGTTTTTTGTCTCCACGTTTTTCCATGTGCTGTCGCACATCGGCATCTATGTCTTTTTCTCTCTGTACCTGGATGCGCTGGGCTACAGCAAAACCATGATCGGCCTGCTGTGGGCGGTGTCGGTGGCGGTCGAGGTGGTCTGGTTTTTCACCCAGTCCCGCTGGCTGCCCCGACTGCCTTTGTCGGGCTGGCTGGTGGTCTGCTCGGGGGTGATGCTGCTGCGCATGGGCCTGACGGTCGCCTGGGCCGATGTGCTGTGGGTGTTGCTGCTGGCGCAAACCCTGCACGCCATCACCTTTGCCACCCACCACACGGTGTGCATCGCCCTGATTTCGCAGCATTTCCCGGACCGTTTGCGTGGCCGTGGCCAGGCGCTGTACACCGTGGTGGCCTATGGTTTTCCGGGGGTTTTCGGGGCCTTGCTGGGCGGCGTCATCAGCGAGCACTGGGGCCTGCACAGCGTGTTTGTGGCCAGTGCCCTGACCAGCCTGGTGGCCACGGCGGCAGCCTTCAAGGTCTGGCGCCTGCACCACCCCAGGGGCGTTGGGGCCACTTGAGGGAGTTTGTCCGTGTTGCCTGAGTTTTTACCGCCGGATCTGGCCGCATCGCTGCAGGGTGTGCAGCGCCACGAAACCCTGTGCCAGGACGCCCGCATGGTGTGGCACGTCTGGGGGCTGGCGCCGCGACCGGCGGTGGTTTTGTTGCACGGCGGCAGCGGCAGCTGGACCCATTGGGTGCGCAACATCGCCGCCTTGCACCAGACCGGCTGGCAGGTCCTGGTGCCCGATTTGCCCGGATTTGGCGACTCTGACTTGCCCGCTGGCTGCACCGATGTGGACGCGCTGCCCGCACATTTGCACGCCGGATGGCAGCAGTTGCAGCAGGCTGGGGTGTGCCACGGGCCCGCGCGCGTGGTGGGGTTTTCTTTTGGCGGCATGGCGGGGGCCTTGTGGCTGGCCGATTACCCGCAGGACGCCACCCAATTGGTGCTGGTGGGCGCGCCCGGCATGGGGCTGGCGACGTCCAAGCGGGTGCCCCTCAAGGGCTGGCGGCATTTGCCCAGCCCCCAGGCGCAAGAGGCGGTGCACCGGCACAACCTGATGGCCCTGATGCTGGCCTCGCCCGCTGCTTTGGATGGTCTGGCGCTGGATTTGCACGCCGCCAATGTGCAGCGCGACCGCATGCCCAGGCGGCGTTTGTCATCGACCGACATCGTGGCGCGAACCTTGCCGCGACTGCCTTTGCCGGTGAGTGCGATTTTCGGTGAACACGACGCCTTGTACCGGGAGCGTTTGCCGGAACTTCAAGCGGCCATGCCCCGCATGGCGCAGCGCTGGGGGCAGTGGCACACCTTGGCTGGGGCGGGCCATTGGGTGCAGTACGAAGCGGCGAAGGCTTTTGACGCGGCTTTGCAGGCCAGCCTGGGCGCACAGGACTGAGGTCCTCGCCAGGGCGCAGGGCGCCTGCGGCCCTTTTGCGCGGGGCCTCAGTGGCCGATGGCCGACACCGCTGCCCGCAGGCCCAGCAGGTAGCTGTCGACACCGAAACCGGCGATCTGGCCCTTGGCGATCCCGGCGATCACCGACTGGTGGCGAAA
>JAIXXW010000231.1 GCA_027490555.1 Comamonadaceae bacterium
CCTTCGGTGGACAGGCGGGCCCGGTTGCAGTCGGCGCAAAACGCCTGGGTGACGCTGCTGATCACCCCCACTTCGCCCAAGCGGGGGTCGTGCTCGCCCTGGGCATTGGCGTAACCCCAGCGCTCGGCGGTTTCGCCCGCAGCCGAGGGCTCGAGCGGCACCAGGGGCAGCTCGGTTTGCAACCGGCGGATCACCTCGGCGCTGGGCAGCACCTCGTCCATGCACCAGCCGTTGGTGGCCCCCACGTCCATGTACTCGATGAACCGCAGCACCATGCCGGTGCCCCGGAAATGCCGGGCCATGGGCAGGATTTCGTGCTCGTTGGTCCCGCGCTTGACCACCATATTGACCTTGATCGGCCCCAGGCCTGCGGCCTGGGCGGCTTCAATCCCGTGCAGCACGTCGGCCACCGGAAAATCCACGTCGTTCATGCGCCGAAAGACCGCGTCGTCGAGGCCGTCCAGGCTCACGGTGACACGCTGGAGGCCGGCGTCTTTCAGGCTCTGGGCCTTGCGCGCCAGCAGCGAACCATTGGTGGTCAAGGTCAGGTCCAGCGCCTCGCCGCTGGGGGTGCGCAAGCTGGCCAGTTGTTCAATCAGGATTTCGATGTTCTTGCGCAGCAGGGGCTCGCCCCCGGTCAGGCGGATTTTGCGCACGCCGCGGCCCACAAACACTTTGGCGATGCGGGTGATTTCCTCAAAACTCAGCAATTGGCTGTGCGGCAGGTAGCTGTAGTTTTTGTCAAACACTTCCTTGGGCATGCAATAGCTGCAGCGGAAGTTGCAACGGTCGGTGACGCTGATGCGCAGATCGGTGAGTGGTCGGCCCAGGCCATCGAGCGGCAAGTCGCCCAGATCCCGGCCCGCAGTCGGCTGGGGCAAGGACAGGCTGGGATGGCGCTGATCCAGCAGGGGAATGACGCGTTCAGACATAGGAGAGCGATTGTGCCCGAGTAGGCCAGGGCGCTTGCGCCGTGGGGATAAACATTTGCGGCCCAGGGCCCGATCGCTGTCCCCAAGCGCCGCGCAAGCCGACTCAGCCGTGTGCCACCGCCACCGTTTTGAGGGTGGTGAAGCCCAGCAGGGCTTCCAGGCCCTTTTCACGGCCATAACCGGAAGACTTGACCCCACCAAAGGGCAGTTCGACCCCACCGGCGGCACCGTAGTTGTTGATGAAGACCTGCCCACTGCGCACCCGTTTGGCCATGCGGAACTGGCGTGCGCCATCGCGTGTCCAAATGCCGGCCACCAGCCCAAAGGGCGTGGCATTGGCCAATTCAACGGCATGGTCTTCGCTGGAAAAGGCCATGGCCGACAGCACCGGGCCAAAAACCTCTTCCTGGGCCAGGCGGTGCATCACCGGCACATCGCGCAGCAGCACCGGGGCTTGGTAGAAGCCGCCCGCAGGCACGCCGGGGCTGATCTGCCCTTGTGCCACGGTGGCGATGCCATCGCCGCGCGCCTGGTCCAGAAAGCCGGTCACGCGTTCGAGTTGGCTGGCGCGGATGAGCGGCCCCAGGTCCAGGTTCATGGCGGCCGAGCCGACCCTCAGGCGGCCGAAGGCTTCACCGAGTCGCTCCAGCAAAGGCTCGTAAATGGCTTGTTGGATCAACACGCGCGAGCCTGCGCTGCAGGTTTGGCCCGAGTTCTGCACGATGGCATTGACCACCACCGGAATGGCGGCGTCCAGATCGGCGTCTTCAAAAATGATTTGCGGACTTTTGCCGCCCAGCTCCAAGGTGACAGGGCAATGCCGCTCGGCCGCCACCTGCTGGATCAGTGTGCCCACCCGGGGGCTGCCGGTGAAGCTGATGTGGTCGATGCCGGGATGGCGCGCCAGAGCGTCGCCCACCTCATGGCCATAGCCTGTGACGATGTTCAAGGCCCCGGCCGGAAAACCCACGTCGGCCGCCAGCTGCGCCACCCTGATCAAGCTCAGGCAGGCGTCTTCGGAGGGTTTCACCACGCAGGCGTTGCCGGCCGCCAAAGCGCCGCCCACGCTGCGGCCAAAAATCTGCATCGGGTAGTTCCAGGGGATCACATGGCCGGTCACGCCATGCGGCTCGCGCCAGGTCAGCACGCTGTAGCCGTTCTGGTAGGGCAGGGTCTCGCCATTCAGCTTGTCGCAGGCCCCGGCGTAAAACTCGAAATAACGGGCCAAGGCCACGGCATCGGCGGCGGCCTGCCGGGTGGGCTTGCCACAGTCGCGTTGCTCCAAAGCGGCCAGCTCTGCGCCATGCTCGGCCACCTTGCGCGACAGCGCCATCAAGAGCCGGCCACGCTCGACCCCACTCAGCCGCCCCCAGGGCCCGTTGAAGGCGCTGCGCGCCGCCTGCACCGCCTGGTCGAGGTCGGCCGCCTGGCTGCGGGGGATGTGTGCAAACACTTGCCCATCGGAGGGGTCCAGCACATCGAGGGTCTGGCCGGACAGGGCGGGGGTGGATTGGTTGGCGATGAAATTGAGTGGCATGGCCTCGATTGTGGGCATGCCCCCGATTTTGCAAATCACCCATGGGACACCACCATGAAAAAGGCCCGCCAGTGAACTGCACCCCAAAAGTTGGACACCGATCCAACCTTTGGGGTGTTTTTCATGGCGAGATATGACGAGAAATTCAAGAAGCAAGTCGCTCAGGACTACTTGGCAGGTGTTGGCGGCTA
>JAIXXW010000257.1 GCA_027490555.1 Comamonadaceae bacterium
CCCATGGTGCAGCCAATCAGCCGGTGCATGCCGTGCGGGGCGCCCGCGCATTCGGGGTGGGGAATGTCGTCCATCGAGGTGGCGATGTCCTGGATGACCATGAGGTCGTTCAGGGTCACGCGGATTTTGAGCCCGTGGATGGGGTTTTGCGCCGGGAAAGGGCGCTCGTCGGACACCTGAAAGTCGAAGGTTTTGACGTCGGTCAGCGTGGCTTCGATGTCCCACAGGCCATCCTCGCGGTCAAAACCTTGGTAAACGACGGTTCGCGTATGCGACAGTTTTCGGGGGGAAGGTGGTGGAAGTGCCAATGGAATTCTCGCGGGTCTGGTGTTCAATCCACCGATCATATCGATGCAGGAGTCCGCCGCATGTCCACCGCCATCCACCCCGCCGTTCGCCGACAGACCCTGGCCGATGCCTTGCGCCGCACCGCCATCCGCCTGCCCGCCAAGACCGCCATCGTGTGCGGTGCCACCCGTTGGACCTATGCCGAGTTCGACGCCCTGGTGACGCGCTTGGCGGCCGGCCTGGCCAGCATCGGCGTGGCCGAGGGCGACAAAGTGGCGGTGCTGGCCCGCAACTCGCATGGCTTTGCGGCGCTGCGTTTTGCGCTGGCCCGGCGGGGCGCGGTCCTGGTGCCGATCAACTTCATGCTCAAGGCCGAAGAGGTGGCTTACATCTTGCGCCATGCCGGCGCCACCACCTTGGCCACCGACAGCGGCCTGGCCGAGCTGGCGCGGGCGGCATCCCAACTCGACACGCCCGTGGCGCAGTTCATTTGGCTGCCCTCGGAAGACCCGAGCCAGCCGGTGGCGGGCATGCACAGCTTCGACACGCTGGTCGCCTGCCCCGATGCGCTGCCCGATGTGCAACTGGGCAGCTGCGACGTGGCGCAGATCGTCTACACCAGTGGCACCGAGTCGAGTCCCAAAGGGGCACAGCTGACGCACGATGCGGTGCTGTGGCAGTATGTGAGCTGCGTCATCGATGCCGAGATCGCCGAAACCGACGTGGCCCTGCACGCCTTGCCGCTGTACCACTGCGCCCAGCTCGATGTGTTCCTGGGCCCGGCCATTTACATGGGCAGCACCAACGTCATCACCGCCAAGCCTACGCCCGACAACCTGCTGCCGATGCTGGAAAAATTCGGCATCACCAGCTTTTTTGCGCCGCCCACGGTGTGGATTGCGCTGCTGCGTTCGCCGCTGATGGAAGCGGGCCGACTCGCCCGTCTGGCCAAGGGCTATTACGGCGCGTCCATCATGCCGGTGGAGGTGCTCAAGGAACTGGCCTCGCGCCTGCCCCAGGTGCGCTTGTGGAACCTGTATGGCCAGACCGAAATCGCACCCCTGGCCACGATGTTGGGCCCGCAGGACCAGCTGCGCAAACTGGGTTCGTGCGGCAAAGCCGTGCGCAACGTCGAGACCCGAGTGGTCAACGACGACATGCAAGACGTGGCTGTGGGCGAGGTGGGCGAGATCGTGCACCGCTCGCCGCATCTGATGCTGGGCTACTTCCACGACGACGAACGCACCCGTGCCGCCTTTGAGGGCGACTGGTTCCACAGCGGCGATCTGGGCACCATCGACGAGGAGGGCTACATCACCGTGGTGGACCGCAAGAAAGACATGATCAAATCCGGCGGTGAAAACGTGGCCAGCCGCGAGGTCGAAGAGATGGTTTACCGCCTGCCCCAGGTCAGCGAGGTGGCCGTCATCGGCTTGCCCGACCCCAAATGGGTCGAGGCCGTGACCGCGGTCATCGTGGTCAAGGCAGGCCAGGCGCTGGACGAGGCCACTGTCATGGCGCACTGCGCACAGCACATGGCCGGCTTCAAATGCCCCAAGCGGGTGATCTTCACCGACAGCCTGCCCAAGAACCCCAGTGGCAAACTGCTCAAGCGGGATTTGCGTTTGCGCTATGCCTGAGGGCCCGCCCACGGTCTGGCTGAGCACCCGCCGCTTTGGGGCCCTGTGGCCCAGTGGGTGGGCTCCCAGGCCAGGGCGGAGCACCCCCACCGAATGTCCGATTGTCCAAACAGGAAAAATGCACATGACACCTTTTCACACCATTTCACGCAGAGCGCTGGTCCTGAGCCTGATCGGGGCCTGCGCCGGTGGCGCCCAAGCCCAGTCCCAGGTGCCCATCCGGATTTTTGTGGGTGCGCCCGCCGGGGGCACCACCGACACCATGGCCCGCACACTGGCCCAGGCGCTGGGCCCGCAGCTGGGCCGCACCGTGGTGGTGGAAAACAGGCCCGGGGCGGGCGGCAACCTGGCGGCCGACGCGGTGGCCAAAGCGGCGCCCGATGGCAACACCTTGTTGATGAGTTTCACCAGCCACGCCATCAACGCCTCGCTCTACCCCAGTTTGCCTTTCGATCCGGTGAAGGATTTCACGCCGCTGACCATGGTCTCCACCTCGCCTTCGATGCTGGTGGCCCACCCCAAAGTGCCGGCCAACAACGTCAAGGAGCTGATCGCGCTGGCCAAGTCCAAGCCCGGACAGTTGAACTTTGCGATCGGTGCATTGGGTTCGTCGCTGCACATGGCGGGCGATGCCTTCAAGATGCAGTCGGGCGTGTTCATTGTCAACATACCCTACCGCGGCACGGCCCCGGCGGTGCAGGACGTGCTGGCCGGGCAGGTGGACCTGATGTTCGCGGCCGTGGGCAATGTGCAGTCGCACATCAAGGCGGGCAAGCTCAAGCCGCTGGGCGTGACCAGTCCCAAGCGCCTGCCGGCCTACCCCGATGTGCCGGCGATTGGCGAGGTCTTGCCGGGTTATGAGTCCAGCGCCTGGTTTGGCCTGTTCGGTCCCGGGCGCATGAGCCCCGAATTGACCAAGCGCCTGGCCGATGCCGCGCGCACGGCCGTGCTCTCACCGGAGGTCAAGCGCCGCATCGAAAACGAGGGCGCCACGCCTGTGGGCAACAGCCCTGAAGAGTTTGCCCGCTTCGTGGACAGCGAAATCGTGCGCTGGCGGGCGGTGGTCAAGTACGCCGGAGCCAAGCCCGAATGACAACGACGCTGCCCGATCCGCAGCGGCCGACACTGCACCGGCCGCAGACCCTGGCGCAAAAACTCATCGCACGCGCCGCCAGGCGCAGCCAAGTGGACGTCGGCGAGATCGTCACCTGCGATGTGGACCTGGCCATGTTCCACGACTCGTCTGGCCCCCGGCGTCTGAAGCCCATGCTCGACGCCTTGGGTGCAAAAATTTGGGACACCAACAAGGTGGTGCTGGTGCTGGACCACTATGTGCCGGCCCACGATGCCGATGCGCAGCAGATCGTGCAGATCGCACGCGATGCGGCCAGGCAGTGGCGGCTGCCGCATGTCATCGACAGCCAGGGCATTTGCCATGTGGTGCTGCCCGAGCGGGGCCATCTGAAGCCGGGCATGTTCTGTGTGGGGGGAGATTCGCACTCCCCCACGGGCGGGGCCTTCGGTTGTTACATGTTCGGCATCGGCGCCACCGAAATGCTGGGGGTGTGTGTCACCGGCCAGATCTGGGTGCAGGTGCCGCGCACCTTGCGCATGCATTGGTCTGGACGCTTGCAAGCCGGGGTCTCGGCCAAGGACATGGTGCTGCACATGGTGGGGCGTTTCGGCATGAACGGGGGGCAGTACCAGGCGGTGGAATTTGCCGGTTCGGCCGTGCAGGCCCTGTGCATGGCCGAGCGCATGACCTTGTCCAACATGAGCGCCGAAATGGGGGCGCAAGTGGGGCTGATTGCCGCCGACGAGACCACCATCCAGCACCTGCGTGGCATCGGTGTGGCGCCCGAGCAGCTGGCCGGAGCCCAGCAGTGGTTCACCGACCCCGACGCCGATGTCGAACCATGGGACTTTGACGCGGGCCAGCTCAGCCCCCAGGTGGCCGCGCCGCACAGCCCGGCCAACACCCGCGATGTCGGTGAGTTTGCCGACGTGGTGCCCCGCATTGCCTACATCGGCGCCTGCACCGGTGCCAAGCTCGAGGACCTGCGGGCTGCCGCCTCGGTGCTCAAGGGCCACAAGGTGGCCGCCGGTGTGCAGCTGATGGTCGCACCCGCCAGCGCCCGGGAACAGGCACAGGCCACACAAGAGGGGGTGATGCAGATCCTGCTGGACGCCGGGGCCACGGTGCTGCCCAACAGCTGTGGGGCCTGCGCGGGCTACGGTGCCACTTTCCCGGAAGGGGCCACGGTGATCTCGACCACCGCGCGCAATTTCAAGGGCCGCATGGGCCCGGCCAGTGTCAGCGTTTACCTGGCCTCGCCGTTCACGGTGGCGGCTTCGGCTTTGCGCGGGCGCATCAGCGATGCGCGTGAGGTGTTGGCATGAACGCGCACACCCTGGACGGTGCCCGCGTTTGGCGTTTGGGCAGCGATGTGGACACCGATGCCCTGGCGCCCGGCGCCTACATGAAGCATGGCCTGGATGTCATCGCCAGGCATTGCCTGGAAGCGGTCCGAGCCGACTTTGCCGCTGGCGTGCAACCCGGGGATGTGATCGTGGCCGGGGCCAATTTTGGCATCGGTTCCTCCCGCGAGCAGGCCGCCGGGGTGCTGAGGCACCTGGGCCTGTCGGCGGTGATCGCGCCGTCTTTCAGTGGGCTGTTTTTTCGCAATGCCTTCAACCTGGGCTTGCTGCTGCTGACCTGCCCCGAGGCCGAAACCATGCAAGAAGCCGAGCGGGTGACCTGGCGGATCGACGGCGACACGCCCTGGGTGCAGCGTGCCAACGGCCAGCGTCTGGCCTGTGCGCCGGTGCCCGGCTTTTTGATGGACATGGTCGATGCAGGCGGCTTGCTGCTTCTGCTGCAACAAAGAACATCAGGATGAAACCGATGCCCTCGGTCTCTCCCAAGCCCAAGTCCCACAAGCTGCCCACCCCGGCCCGAAAGGGCGGGTGCAGGCCCGACTGCATCGCCGCGCAACCCGAACAACACGCTCTGAAGGATGTGTCACCATGAGCCCACGCCCCTTTTTGGCCCAGCGCCTGCAGCAAAGCCAGGCCTTGCTGGCCCCGGGTGTTTACGATGCGCTGACCGCGCTGCTGGCGCAGCAGGCCGGTTTCGAAGCCGTGTACCTGTCGGGCGCATCGCTGGCCTACACGCGTCTGGGCCGCTCCGATGTGGGCCTGACCACCGCCACCGAAGTCGCGCAGACCCTGGCGCACATCACCGACCGGGTGGACATCCCGGTCATCGTGGACGCCGACACCGGCTTTGGCAATGCGCTCAACACCCAGCGCACGGTGCGCGATTTCGAGCGGGCCGGTGCCGCCATGATCCAGATCGAGGACCAGACTTTCCCCAAGCGCTGTGGCCACCTGGAGGGCAAAAGCGTGGTGCCGGTGGCCGAGATGCAGGGCAAGCTGCGCGCCGCACTGGACGCCCGGCGGGATCGCCACACCCTGATCCTGGCGCGCACCGATGCCGTGGCCGTCGAAGGCCTGGACGCAGCCCTGGAGCGCGCCGAGCGTTACCTGGAATGCGGTGTCGACGCCTTGTTCATCGAAGCCTTGCGTTCGCAGGAGCAAATGGCGCGCGCCTGCGCCCAGTTGGCCCAGCGGGTGCCGCTGCTGGCCAACATGGTCGAAGGCGGCAAGACACCGGTGCAAAGCGCCGCCGAGCTGGGCGCGCGGGGCTTCAAGATCGTCATCTTTCCGGGGGGCACGGCACGGGCGGTGGTGCACATGCTGCAAGCTTATTTCGCCAGTTTGCACCAGCACCAGACCACAGGGCCGTGGCAGCCGCAGATGCTGGACTTTGAGGGCCTGAACGCGGTCATTGAAACCCAGCAGCTGCTGGCCCTGGGGCAAAGCTACGCGGCGGCAGAGCCAGCCCCAAAGTGAGCGCCAGGCGCCGGCCAGCCCTCAAGTTTTTTTCGGGCACCAGCCCATCTCGAGCCAGTGCGCATAGCCCGGCTTGAACGACCAGGCGGTGTATTGCACGGGTGTGCCTGGGGGCAAGACCTGCTCGGTCAGGTGGTCGAGCCAGGGGCTCAAGGCGCCCATGCTGTGCAACCAGGCCTGGCCGGGTGCCGACTCCATCGCCCAGCCGGCTTGGGCCTGGCGCGCCGGGGGCAGCGTCGCCCCTGCCCGGTGGGGGCCAGACATCCGGTCGTGCACACTGCCCCAGGCCACCCCGGCCATCTGGTGCTGCAGCCGCGCCAGGCGCTGGGCGGTGTCCTGCAAAGGCCTGCCGGTAAAGCGCAGTTGCCCGAGCACATTGTCAAACCAGAAAAAAGCCCCGGGCATGCTGCGCACCGATTCGGGCAAGCGGGCCAAGCCGTCGCCGGTGTGCAGGTGCACACGCCGACCCAGGCCTTTCAGCTGCCGGCCATGTCGCACATGAAACAGGGGTTTGGCCCACGGGTCGATGTCCCAGGCATGGACTTCTTCAAATTGCGCCAGCCAGGCCGTGGGCAGCATCCAGCCGGCACTCGCACCCACCAGCACCAGCTGTTGGCGCGGCATGTCCTGGGCCATCAGCCAGTCGGCGATCTGCGCACAGGCCGGTGCCCAGCGCGCCTTGGAGCGCCACGCACGCACATGCCAATGCCATCCACCCGTCAGGTTCATGCGCGCATTTTAGGAAGCTTGCAAACGCTCGTTTTGCGGGAACATGAATTTCTTGGCCTCGGCATCCATCTCGGTTTTGAAGGTGTAACTGGCCTTGAAGGCTTCGGCCCGCTGCGCCGCCGGGCGCGCGTTGACGCTGTCGAGCAGGCGCTTGATCTGCGGGTACTGGGTCCAGGTGGCATCGCCTGTGCCCAGCACAAAGGGCAGCATGCGCGCCCAGCCCCACAGCGCCATGTCGACGATGCTGTAGTGCTCGCCCAGCATCCAGGTGTGCTGGCTCAGCTGCTTTTCCAGCACGGTCCAGTGGCGGTGGGCTTCAAAGTCGTAGCGGTTGAGCGCATAGGCCTTGGGCTCGGGCGCCACATGCCGAAAGTGGACCGATTGCCCCGAGAACGGGCCAATGCCGCTGGCGATGAACATCAACCACGACAGGGCTGCGCCGCGTTCTTTGGCCTGGCCGATGCCGGGCACGAAGCGCTGTTCGCGGTCGGCCAGGTACAGCAAGATGGCGTTGCTGTCGAACACCGTCGTGTCGCCATCGGTGATGGCGGGCACCTTGGCATTGGGGTTGACCGCCAAAAAGGCGGGCGTAAACTGCTCGCCCTTGCGCGTGTCCACCGGAACGGCCTCATAGGCCAGCCCCAGCTCCTCCAGCAACAAGGCAATCTTCATGGGGTTGGGCGCGGCATTGAAGAAAAATTTCAGCACGTTGTGTCCTTTCGGCAAGCCAATGTTCCTGGGCCCCAGTGTCGCCGAAACTGCCGGCAGCGTGGCCGCAGAGCCAGTCATTTGGGCGACTGTGTCGGCCGGGGCTTGTTGTTAACGTCGGTCTTTTTTTGAGCAGCCCCATGACCGAGAGACTTTCCCAAATCCGTTACGAAGACCTGGCGGCCGAGGTGCGTCCCTTGGCCGACGACATCCTCAAAGTCTCCAGCGCCGCTTTGGGTGGGCCTTACAACGCTTTGCTGCGCAGCCCCGAGATGGCCCGGCGTGCCTTCGATTTCCTGGACTACCTGCGCTTTCGCACTTCGGTCAACAAGCGCTTGAACGAATTCGCCATCCTGATCCAGGCGCGCATTGCCAATGCGCAATTCGAGTGGTGGGCCCACGAACCGATCGCCCGCAAGGCCGGCCTGTCGGATGCGGTGATGCGCGATTTGCAGCAATGCCGGCGCCCCACCGCCATGCAAGCCGATGAACGCCTGGTCTACGA
>JAIXXW010000383.1 GCA_027490555.1 Comamonadaceae bacterium
ATGCAGTAGTGGCTGGCTTCCATGACGATGGCCAGGCCGTCGGGCTGGGTTTTGCGCTGGATCAGGTCGGCCAGTTGCACCACGGCTTCTTCCTGGATCTGGGGGCGGCCCATGATCCACTCGGCCAGGCGGGCGTATTTGGACAGACCGATCACGTTGGTGTGCTCGTTGGGCAGCACGCCGATCCAGATCTTGCCGATCACGGGGCAAAAGTGGTGGCTGCAAGCGCTGCGCACGGTGATGGGGCCGACGATCATCAGCTCGTTGAGGTGTTCGGCATTGGGGAATTCGGTGATCTCGGGGGATTCGACGTAACGGCCCTTGAACACTTCCTTGAGGTACATCTTGGCCACGCGCCGGGCGGTGTCGCCGGTGTTGTGGTCGTTGACGGTGTCGATCACCAGGCTGTCGAGCACACCGGCCATCTTGTCAGAGACCTCGTCGAGCAGTTGTTCCATTTCGCCGGGCTCGATGAACTCGGCGATGTTGTCATTGGCGTGGAAGCGCTTGCGCGCGGCCTGGATGCGCTCGCGGATCTTGACGGAAACGGGCACGCCTTCGTCTTCGGGTGTGGCAGCAGAAGCAGTCATGGCGTCTGGGGTTTTCATTAACATGAGATGCATCCTAACAGCGATTGAAGTCTCCGCACCCCGTTCGGGGGGATCGCCCGCTCAGTAACGGTTGCCGGTCAGGAACAGCGCCAGCCGCATGAGGGCGAACGCCACCCGGTCGCGCAGCCTTTGCTGCCAGGGCCGACGGGTGTAGTCGGCCGCCACCACCGGGGTGCTGTGGTGTTCGATGGCCCGGTTCAGGCATGCGCACAGTTGCTTGGCAAACACCGGGTCGGCCACCACCACATTGGCCTCGCGCGCCAGCAGCAGACTCAAAGGGTCCAGGTTCGACGAGCCCACGGTGGCCCAGGGCCGTTCGTTGTCCGGGTCGACCACCGCGACCTTGGCGTGCAAAAAACTGGCGGTGTATTCGTGGATCTGCACACCGGCGTCGAGCAGCACGCCATACACCGTGCGGACCGCGTGGTACTGCATGAAATACTCATAGCGCCCCTGCAGCAGCAAGCGCACCCGCACCCCGCGCTGCGCCGCGTGGATCAGGGCCTTGCGCAGACGTCGGCCCGGCAAAAAATAGGCGTTGGCGATCACGATGTCGTGCCGCGCCGCGCCGATCGCCTTGAGGTAGGCCCGCTCGATGCGGGTGCGGTTGAGCACGTTGTCACGCAGCAGCAAACCGGCCTTGGCCACCAAACGGCCTTCGGGCTCGCGCGGGTCGTCGTGCGTCCAGGGCAGGTGCAGGCCTGCGGCCCTGAAGGAGCTGAAGGCTTCGGGGAACTGCTGTTGCCGGACATGGCGCACGCCCTGGATGCGCCACCACAGCTGGGCCATGGTTTCCTGCATTTGTTGCACCAGGGCGCCCCGCGCGCACACCGCAAAGTCCAGGCGGGGCTGGACCAGCGTGCCGTGGCGCGGGTCGTACCAGTCGTCCAGGATGTTGATGCCGCCACAAAAGGCCAGGTGCCCGTCGATCACGCAGAGCTTGCGGTGCAGACGCCGCCAGCGGCTGGGGATGAGCAAGCCCAAAGTGCCCAGGGGGGAGTACACCCGCCAGTCCACGCCAGCCTGTTTGAAGCGCGCCCGCCAGGGCGCAGGCAGGGCCGGCGTGCCCACGCCGTCCACCACCACCCAGACACGCAAGCCGCGCCGGGCGGCGCGCTCCAGCGCCTCGGCGACCAGGACGGCGCCCCCATGAAAATCAAAGATGTAGGTCTCGATGTGCACCTGCGAGCGGGCCTGGTCAATGGCGCTGACCAGCGCCTCGAAGTAGGCCTGCCCGCCCTCGATCAGCTGGATCTGATGGCCGTCGCGAAGCAAGGAGGCGTGCCGCATGGCTCAGTCCTGCCAGGTGAATTCGGCCACCAGGGGCAGGTGGTCCGACATGCGATGCCAGATGCGCCCCGATGGCACCATGGCGTGGGTGGGGGTGAGGCCTCTGGCATAGACATGGTCCAGCTGGTTCAGCGGCAGGCGCGATGGGTAAGTCGGCGTGGGCTGCTCGCGCCACTCGCGAAAACCGGCCACCCGCATGCGCCGGCCCAGGCCGGTGCCCCAGTCGTTGAAGTCGCCCGCCACCAACACCGGCGCATCGGCCGGAATGGTCTGCTCGACAAAGGCCAGCAGCTGGGTGAGCTGGCGCACCCGGCTGCTGGGGATCAGCCCCAGGTGCACCACGATCACGTGCACCACCCGGTCCACCACCTGGACTTCGGTGTGCAGCAGGCCGCGTTGCTCGAAACGGTGGTCCGACATGTCCTGGTGCTGGTGCGACAGCACCGGCCAGCGCGACAGCATGGCATTGCCATGCTCACCATGGCGGGTGATGGCGTTGGTGCGGTAAATGGCCTCGTAGCCTTCGGGCGCGAGGTAGTCGGCCTGGGGCTGGCTGGGCCAGTGCGCAAAAAACCGCTCTTCGCGGCGGTGCATGCGGCGCACCTCTTGCAGGCAGACGATGTCGGCGTCGAGCTGCTCGACCGCGTGGCCCAGGTTGTGGATCTCCAGCCGCCGGGCAGGCCCCAGCCCCTGCACGCCCTTGTGGATGTTGTAGGTGGCCACGCGCAAGATGGGGTGTTCGTGTCGCTGGGGCATCAGGGGCCGATCTGCAAATCAAAACGGGGCAGCATCAAGATGGCCTCGGCATTGGAGGCCGAAAAGCAGTGGTCCGCTGCCGCCTGCCAGGGCAGCCATTGCCAGTCGGTGTGTTCGGTCGGGCTCAGGGTGATCGGGGTCTGGTCGGGCACGCGCAGCCCGAACACCCGCTCGGTGTTGCGGCTGACTTCGGGGTGGTAACGCCAGCGCCAGGCCGGGTAAATGTCGTACACATTCTCCAGCAGCCAATCCTGCAAGTGGCAATCGGGGTGCAGCGCGTTGATGCCGGTTTCTTCCTGCACCTCGCGCACGGCGGTGGCGGCCCAGCTCTCGTGTGCCTGGTCCTTGCTGCCGGTGACCGATTGCCAGGTGCCCGCATCGGCGCGCCGAATCAGCAGGACATCGCCCCGGGGGGTGTAGATCACCACCAGCACGGATTCGGGAATTTTGTAATTCATGGCGCTCACGCTGTCATTCTAGGCAGACACCGGTCTTGCTAGGATGGCGGCATGTCGACTTCCCCCCTGCCCCTTGCGCCTTTTTTGTTGCAGGTCCACCAGCTGTGTGGCGGACCGGACAGTGTTGCCGTCATCCGCGACCTGAGCCACGGCTGGCCTGCCGGGCTGCATGGGGTGTGCGGTGACGAAGGCAGCGGCAAAACCAGCCTGCTGCGGCTGTTGGCGGGCGATTGGCCAGCGCACAGCGGCAGCGTGCTACAAGCCCCCGGCCTGGTGTTCTTTGCAGACCTCAAGGGCAGCGAGCACGACCACACCCGGGTGGACGAGTGCTGGGCGCAGCTGCAAACGCGGTTTCCTGCCTGGGACCAGGAGTTGCTCGACGACCTGTCGCAGGCGCTGGACATGGAACGCCACCGCGCCAAACCCCTGTACATGCTGTCCACCGGCAGCCGCCGCAAGGTCATGCTGATCGCGGCCCTGGCCTCGGGTGCCACCGTGACTTTGCTCGACCAGCCCTTCGTCTCGCTGGACCAGGTTTCCGTGCGGGTGATCAAGTCTTTTTTGTGTGAAGCGGCCCAGTCCCGTGACCGCGCCTGGCTGCTGGCCGACTACGAAATGCCTGCCGACCTGCCTGTGGCTTCGGTGCTGTATTTGCCGTGAATTAGGCCGCCAGGGGTTCTATGCCCCATAATGCGCGCGTGACCGTCATAAAAAACGGCACAAGTCAGGTGATCGGTCAGTTTCGCGCGCTACGGCGGCACTGTTTCAGGTTTGTTGTGCTTTCGGGACCCCATCGCTTTGTTTTTTGTATTTCTGAGGAGTCCCCATGGGCAATAAACTTTACGTCGGCAACTTGCCGTACAGCGTTCGCGACGATGACCTGCAACA
>JAIXXW010000387.1 GCA_027490555.1 Comamonadaceae bacterium
CTGGGGCCGATGGCCGGGGCCAGCACCACCCCCATGCCAAACAGGCCGCTGGCACGGCCCTGCTCCTCGGGGGCAAAGGCGCGCAGGATGATGATGGCCGGAATCGGCTGCACCACCCCAGCGGCCAGGCCCTCGGCCACGCGCGCGGCCAAGACCAGCGGAAAATCGTTGGCCAAGCCGCCCACCACGCCACCGCCGAGCAGCAGCCACATGCACACCTCGTACACCCGGCGGTAACCGTAGCGTGAGAGCAGCCAGGGTGTGGTCAGCATGGACACCGTCATGGCCACCATGAAGCCCGAGGTGACCCACTGCACCCGGCTTTGGCCGAGCGTGAAATGCTCGCTCATGTCGGGGATGGCCACATTCAAGATGGTGGACGACATGACCGCCGCCATGGAGCCAAGCATCACCGAGAGCAACAACAGCCACCGGTGCCGCGCGCCATAGCGCGCTTGCAGGGCCTGCAGGCTGTGGGGGCCCTGGGCCAGGCTCATGCGCCCTCGCCCCGGGCGCTGTCTGCGCGGGTGTCCTGGGGCGTGGCCTCGGACGCGGCCACACAGGCCGCGCAGATGCAGGCCTTGTGGCGCGCCGCTTCGGGCACACCTTGGAGCAGATCGGCGCTGAAATGCACGCGCGTGCACCAACAAGGCCCGGCAGGGGCTGCCCCGCCTTCAGGTCTGGCCATGGCGCAGGCGTTGGGCTGCCCGCACAGGGGGCAGCGGCAAGGGTCTATCGCAAGGTATGCCGTCATCACAGCAGACTGCCAGCCTGTGATGGAGATATCCGGTCAATCCAGCGCATCGCGTCCTCCTGAAAAGCCCTATTTTCAGGGATACCGGGACGGCGTGGACTATGGGCCGCTGAGCTGGATGGCCTGGCGGGTCGAACTTACACGAACCACTGCGTCAGGGGAACGTCCATCGCCTGAGCCAATCTGGAGAAATACGCCGGGTCCATGGTCTCGACATATTGCGCACCAGCAGGCGGGCTCCAGCTGCCGTCGACGTCGCCCAACAGCACACCCACCAGGTTGCGCGTCGCGTTGTTTGCAGGGTCGACGTCCAGCGTGTCGTCCCACAGCACCGATTTGCGGGTGGTTGTGAAAACACCCCGGGCTTCATCGGTGAAGTCCTGCGCTTCGTCGACAAACAGCCACCGCGCAGCGGGGGCATCGCGATGGCCTTGGGCCATCAACAAGATGGCGCGTGCATCGGCGCTGGTCACACGGCCATCGCCATTGACGTCGGCGGCGATAAACTGGTAGGGCGAAACAGGCGCTCCGCCGGGGTTGGGGTTGCCGCCGGTGGCGATTTTCAGGGCCGCCAGGGCATCGGCCTCGGTGATCACGCCGGCGTCGCTGGGGCTGGTGCTGCGGCTGGCCTGCAGCTCCAACGGTGTGGCGGGCATCACGGCCAGAAATTGGCCCTGTTCATCGGTCTGGCCAATCGGGGTTGACGGGGCACCCGTGGTCTTGAGGCTGAGCCCGACCCCCCCGAGCAGGGCATGCGCCTTCCACTGGTACACCTGCCCGGACAAAACGGTGGGCAGGCTCAGCTCGGATGCCAAGGCCTGAGCGGGCAGCGGGTTGCCCGTCAGGTCGGTCAGCGCCTGGCCGTCCATCTGCAGCCGGTAGCTTTCACCCGGGCGCAGCAGGGGCGAATTCAATGTCATGACCGGTCCATTGATGACAGCGCCTGCCGTGTTGGCATCAAAGCGGGCCACTTGCAAGCCTTGCGCGTCCAGGAGTCGCAGCGCCCCGGTGCCCCAGACCACGGTCTCGCTGAAAGTCAGCTCGATGCGACCGATGGCCTGGTCCTGCACGGCGTCCACCCGCGGGCGTTGTGATTGCAGGCTGGGCGCGGTCAGGTCCACCACCAGATCGTGGTGGATGACCGCATCGCTCTTGCTCAGGTTGCCTGCGGCGTCGCGCTGGCGAATCCGGATTGCCGACGCTGCATATGTGCCCTCGGGCAAACGGAAACTGTTGGCTGTGCCCGGCTGCCAGGTCTGACCGCTGTCGAGGCTGTAATCCCAGCTCGCGCCCGCTTCGATGCCGTCCACCGCGATCTGCTGCTGGCGCGTCAAGGCCCTGCCGGCCAGGGTCTGGCGGGCCTGGTAGACCTGGGTTTCTGTCAATGGTGCATTGGCCAAGCCATTGAGGGTGCCAGTGGCCAGTGCCCCGATGCGGTCGACCACGTCCATGCCCGTCACCACCTGGCCAAACACCGCATAGCCCGGCGATGCCGGACCGGCAGAGTTGAGGAACAGGTTGTCGACCAGGTTGATGTAGAACTGGCTGGTGGCCGAATCGGCCACATTGGTTCTGGCCATGGCCAGTGTGCCGCGCAGGTTGGACAGGCCGTTGCCCGACTCCAGCACGATGGGCGCGTAGCTGGGGGTTTGTTGCAGCAAATTGGCGGCAAAGCCGCCGGCCTGCACCATGAATCCGGCAATCACGCGGTGGTACAGCAGGCCATCCAAAAAGCCGCTGTTGACGTAGGCCAGCCAGTTGTCCACCGACACCGGTGCGGCATTGGGCAACAGCTCCAGCTCGATCTGGCCTTGCGATGTGCTCAGCGTGACGCGCGGGTTGATACTGTAGCGCCAGGCAGAGGATGCCATCCAGCGTGGCGCAGCCGGCGGGGTGTGGTCATATGCGGCGGTGGCGGCCGTCACCGCCGTTGCACTGACGCTGGACGACAGCTGCTGGCGGTAGCCCAGGTCATCATGAAAATCCAGGCGGTAGGCCAGTTGTTTGCCGACGTCGCCGGGGCCCGGGCGGTAACTGCTTTGGGTGGCGCCGCTGATCGCCACCCAGTTGGAGGGCGTCGCCGGGTCGATGCGGAACCATTGCACGGCCGGCTGCGCCAGCGTGCTGCCGTTGTCGTCGCTGATGGTGTAGCTGGCCTGGAGCAGCTGCCCCTCGGCCACACTGCCTGTGATCGACAGCACCCCCTTGGCAGGCACATCGGGACTGGCCGCTGAAAAGGCATAGCCCACGCGGTACTGGCTGATCGTGCCCAGGGCGCTGATCTGCAGCGAAAAATCGCCGGCCTGGCTGAGGGTGAAGCTCAGGCTGCCGCTCTGGCTGGTCTGCCCCACCACGGCGCCATTGGCGTCGAGCACGGCCAAACGCGCCGCACCGCTGGAGCCCATGGTGCTGGCGCTGTCCCAGGCGAAGGGCTGGTAGACAAAGCTGTAAGTGCCTGGCAGCAAACGGCCCAGCCGGTAAAGATCGATGTCCGCAGCACTGCCCAGGGCCCCATAACCATAGAAGCCCTGGACCAGCGCATAAGGATTCGAGACCGACCAAAGCCCAGGCGCGTCGCGGTAAGCCGCCCAGCGCCCGAGATTGCCGATGCCTCTGAACTCGTCAACGATGACCGTGTTGGTCATGGCAGCCATTCAGATGTCGCGGACCTGCCGCCAGTCTGCGCCAGCGTGGCGCAGCCCATGTGGTGTCAGCTTGAAGCCCCGTCAGCGGCTTGACCACTGGCCACCCCGCCGTCATTGCGCTTGAGCATGCCCTGCTCCACCAATTTGTTGACCACCAGATTCATCTGGTTGAACGAGCGCAGGAAGGCCGGCAGGCTCATGGCCAGGCCACCCACTTTTTCTGCGGTGGATTTGTCACCTTCGATGCTGGTCATCATCAGCACATCCAGGCGTACCACGCCTTCAGCGATCTGGATGTTGCCAATGCCATCGATGTATTGAAAGTTGTTGTTCATGTTCGTTGTTCCTGTATCGGGTTGGATCAAAGTATCCATTGTGCGACAGGCGCACCCAGCCGAGTGGCGAGGTCCTGGAAATAACTGTCGGGCAGGACAGTGGCATTGCTGTTGGCAGGTGGATTCCAGCTGCCGTTGACGTCGCCCGTCAAAATGCCCACAAGGTTGGCCTCGGTGACGCCTTGAACGTCCACATGGAAGACCTCGTCGTAGGCGACATTGGAGCGGCTGATGTTCAGGCTCTGCACGCCGTTGACCGGGTCGTTCCAGAAGTCGTGATTTTCGCTCACAAATCGCCACTCTGGCGCCAATGCGTCACTTCGACGCACGGCCATTTTGAGAATGGCCAACGCATCGCCCGAAGTCACCCGGTCATCGCCCGTGACATCGGCGGCAATGAGCTGG
This sequence comes from Comamonadaceae bacterium, assembly GCA_027490555.1. Lineage (GTDB taxonomy): Bacteria > Pseudomonadota > Gammaproteobacteria > Burkholderiales > Burkholderiaceae_C > Limnohabitans_A. The sequence continues at coordinate 4,140 of JAIXXW010000387.1, forward strand.
TAGGGCGACACGGGCGCTGCAGTCTGTGGCCCAGTGCCATCCGGATCGGTGTTAGGGTTGCGCCCGGAGGCCAACTTCAGCGCAGCCAGGGCATCTAAAGCGGTGACCGAAGTGACTGCATTGCCCACAGCGAGGCTGGCTTGCATCTCGTATTGCCCGGACAGCAGGCTACCGTATTGGTAATTCCCGTTGGCATCGCTCGTGCGCTGCATGGCATTGAGGTTGACCTGGTAGCTGGGCATGTTGGGATCGTTGACTGAACCGTCTCCCGCCGAGCCGCTGATGAATGTCAGCGTCGGCAGGGCCGTAGGACTCACGCCCTGAAGACCCAAGTCGCCCAGCTTGATGCTCTGTGGTGCTAGCGCTGAAAAACCAATCCCCGCATACCGCAACTCGCCTTGAGAAAACGTGCTCTCCGCCAGCCAACCTGTGGGCAGGTTGGAGGCCGTGAAACTCGAGGTGCCGATGTTACCCAGATTGAGGTTCAATTCCATGTATTCGCTGTTGACCGGCAGGTCCGCCCACAACTCGGCGGTGTAACCGCTGGCGGAAGTCTGCACATTGCGCAACTGGAAGAGTGGCGAATCGGCCCCCGGTGCAGTGGAAGCACCCTCATAACGGATGTTGAGGTTGACCCCAGACATCACGGCATGGCTGCGCCAGTGGTAGACCAGTCCGGACATCTCGGGACTGACCGGGGGGGGCGGGGTCTGGCTCAGGCTGATGTCACCATCCCAGAACCGGGCCGTCTCCACGCCGTGCAGATTGTCGGTGCCGTTGCTGAAAGTCCAGACCCCCGAGGGGTCAAACACCGCTTCGGGCCGCAAGTCTTCGACGATCCAGCGGCCATCGCTGATCTGGTACACGTTGTAGTTGGACCGATTCCCGGTGTAGATGGCCACGTCATTGCCGGCACCACCAGCGATGGTGTCGTTGCCGGCGTTGCCTTCGAACCAGTTGTCGCCCGCGTCGCCAATGAGCCTGTCGCCCACCATACCGCCGCGCACGGCTTCAATGTTGAGCAAGGTATCGGCATCGACCTGGGCAGCAGGGGACTGCTGGCCCATGCCCTGGCCATCGTCGTGAGCACGGCCTTGGGCCAGATCCACATGAACCGGCACTGTCGCTGCCGTGTAATTGACCCAGTCAAAGCCGGCACCGCCATCGATGTAGTCCGAACCACCACGACCATCGAGCGAGTCGTTGCCACTGCCGCCATAAATAGAGTCATTGAAGGCAGAGCCGGTGACTCCCGTCACCCCAGAGAACTGGTCAATGTTGCCCCAGCCATCGCGCGCCGATCCGGTGAAACCCGCATCCAGGCCGCCAGTGGCACCCACCCAGCCTTGCAGACGCACCTCGACACCGGTCGCATCTGCCGTGTAAAAGACGTTGTTCCACCAATTGGTATTGCCCACAAAGCGGTCGTTGCCTCCAGATCCGGAGAAATTCATGTTGCGGTCACCGCCGGTCACCACGTCGTCATACATGCTGCCGAGGACATTTTCAATGTTGATCAGCGTATCGCTGAAGCCCCAGCCGTCGTTGACGACCTGACCTTGCGCGAGACCCATGTCGACCACAATGCGACTGGGCGAGCTGTCGTATTGGGCCCAGTCGATGCCTGCCCCGCCATCGATGGTGTCGTTGCCGGCACCACCGCGGAAAAACTCGACGCGGAAGATTTGGTTGACACGCCCCTGTCCCCCACCGACCAGCATGTCGTCGTAAGCCGAGCCCCGCACATCCGAGACGCCATCGAACTCGTCATTACCCACGGTGAGTTCGGCCAATTGGGCTTGTGCTGCGTTGTTCGGATCGTAGAGGCCATAAGCCACGCCATCACCCAAGTCGACATGCACGCCGGTCATGGCCAGCTCATAGCTCAGACGCGTCACGCCATTGCCATGGATCACATCGTCCCCGCCCTCGGGCGAAAACTCGTTCTGGGCCGACCAGTGGCTGGTGACATTGGCGGTGGTCGAAGTCGAGCCGCCGGTCAAGCCACGGGCATCGTAGACGTCATCGAAAGAGGTGCCGCGAATGGCTTCGATGCTGCGCAGGGTGTCATTGCCTGAGGAGGTGGATGCCACCGTGCCCGCCGCCATATTGACCGTGATGGCACTGGTGGCGTTGCGGTAGTCGGCACGGTCCCAGCCGGTACGTCCGTCGATGAAGTCGTCTCCGACATCACCCCGGAAGCTTTCGAAACCGTCGTCAGCCCCGCCGATCAGGGTGTCGTTGAACTGGGTGCCATGGACATTTCGGACACCGCTGAAGGTCAGGGTGCCCATGGGCGCGCTGGCGCCGGTCAGGTTGGACAGGTCGGCACTGGGCAGGCTCAGATCCACACGGGCACCATTGCCGTTCAGGCTGGCTGAGATCGCCGACAACGACAGCGTGGTCTGGCCGTTGCCGATCACGGTGTCACTGCCGCCATAGCCTGCGGAGACGGTGTTGTAACTGGACCCGACGAGGGGGTCGGTGATGTAACCCAGGTGGTTGAAGGTGAGTTGGCTCAAATTGATGGTGTCGTTGAACCGGCCATCGCTGACCCAGCCCACATTCGTCAATCGGTCCTGTCCGGCCAGTTGGGTGCCCGCAGCGGTGTAATTGACCAGGATCTGGTTGCCATTGCCCACGATGTTGAGCGGTGATTGCGACCAGCTGTTGCCGACGAACACACCGTCGCTCCAGGGCTGTTGGTAGCCAGCCGCCGTCAATGTGACCTCGTCATTGCCGCCTTGCAACCACAAGAACATGCCAACACCACCAGCGAAGACATCGGTTGCAGAAGAAGTCAGGCGTCCTGTGACCACGTCTCTGACGTTGAGCACACCCTGGATTTCCTCGATGCCGCTGTAGGTGTCGGTGCCCGCGTTGGCCTCCACGGCGGTGCGGGTACTCAGATCGATCTGAACACCACTGGAGCCGAAGTAACGCAAACGGTCATAGTCGCCCGTGGTCGACAGCCAGGGCAGTCGCCGCGTTTCACCACCGTCGATCGTGTCGTTGCCCGCACGGCCCGAAAGGTAGTCATTGCCCAAACCACCACGCAGGACGTCGTCGGCGTTGCCACCGTCCAGGGTGTCGTTGCCCAACCCACCAATCAAACTGTCTGCATTGGGCGTGCCAAACAGCAGGTCGCTGTTCGAGTAATTGGTGAAAGCATCGGCCTTGCGGATGAGCACACCAAAATCGCTGTCAGGGTCCAGGTTGTTGCTGAAGAACGTGTCATTCACCGAGAACTGCAGTGCCACCGCGCCTTGTGGCACCTGGACCTGGGTGATGCCACCCACCACATAGAAGTCTTCAGCCACATCGGTCACCCGGCCCGATGTCTGGGTGGATGTGGTGTAGGGCAGGAAAGTGACCGGTGCCACAGGCATGCCATTGGCATCGACAAACCGCGCCAGCAAGGATGTGGCGGTGTCAGTGAAAGTCACGCCATTGGTGTCGACGCCCACCCCATGCTGGAAATCTCCTCGCCTTGACAGGGTCAGGATGTCCCCAGGCACCACCGCCGCCTGACTCAGCGCCACCTGTGTGGGCGAAGGTGCAGGGTCAGGTGAATTGGTCGAGGTCAAATCGGCCAACCAGGTGCCAGCAGGATTGACATTGACAAACAAGCCATCGGTCACCACCGTGGGCTTGAACCGCACATGGTTGCCGTAAGGGTTCGCAGGGTCATAGACCAGCTCATGCACTTCGTAGGCGCCGACCATTTCCAGGACACCCACCTTGTCGCTCGAAGAGCGCACGGTCACCCGCGTGATGTTTTCCTCGGGCACATAGACCAGATTGAGTTGCGAAATGCTGGAGATGGGACCGAACTCGTTGACATTGAAGACGACCTGGTCATCCATCCCCAGGCCCTGGGTGCGCACTGTGCTGCTCTTCCAGCCTGTGAAGTTGATCCAATCGGCGCCGCCGGAGCGCAGGTCCAGATCCACATGGTTGGCCCAGATCTCGAACTGTTCGTTGTTGGATGAGGCCACCACGTCGTAGTCGCCCAGCCAGAGTCGCCAACGGTTGACATCCGAGTAGGTGACGCTGGTGTTGGCGTCGACCGCGATGACACCCTGATTGCCCCCAAGCGTCATCTGCATGGCGCCTTCGACAAAAAAGTCGATGGTGGCCAGTTGGCTGGTATTGCCCACCACAGTGTCATGCCCGGCGCCGGGACGCATGTTCCAGATGAAGGCGGTCTGGGTGTTGCCCGCAAAACTGACGTAATCGTTGGTCGGTCCACTCCAGAAGGTGAGGTCAGGCGGGTTGTTGAGGGCGGCACCGGTCAGTCCGCCCGCTTTCACCGTGTCGATACCACCGAAGGGATCGCGCATCTGGTAAGGGGCGAGCGTCACCCCATCGCGCGTGATCGTTTGAGTGCTGAAGTTGCCGATCAGGCCGGGTTGCGTCGATGTGGCGCCGTACCATTCGATCTGGGACGCACTCCAGTGGTTGTTGATCCGGCCGAAATCCAGCGTGTCGTTGCCGGAAGAAAGCCTGACCTCCTGGTGTCCCCCCGTGGCCAGCACGTACTCTTGCTCATTGGCAAATTGCAGTTTTTCCACCCCGATGAGGGTGTCGGTGCCGTCGCGTCCCGCGACCGTATCGGTGACGACGATGCCGCCTGTCGCGTAGTTGATCGTGAGGGTGTATTGGTCAAGCCGCCCGCTGAAGCTGGCGGTGTCAACGCCGCCTTGGCCGTCGATGGTGTCATCGCCACCATCGCCCACAAACACGTTGTCCTCGCCATTGCCTGTGAGGGTGTCGTTGCCGGCAATGGAGCCGTGAACCTCTTCGATGTTCATCAGGAAATCGGTGCCCTGCGAGTCGCTGATGAACTGGGGAGCGAACTGCATGCCGAGGTTGACGCTGACGGGATCGACCGAGAGCCGGAAATCCAGCCTGTCCTTGCCACCACCGCCGTCGACCGTGTCGTTGCCGCCCTCTGGACGGAAAATCTCACGGCCCTCGCTGCCATACAAACGGTCGTCGGCATTCGTGGCCCGAACCTGGTTCACGCCGGTGAAGGTGTCCAGCCCGGCATCGTGCCCTTCGACGGTGCCCGCGCCAACGCCGGTGAAAGTCACCGTGATGGGGGCCTCCGACTCGTGCAGATAGGACAGGCGTGTCTGGTTGTTGCCGGTGATGGTGTCGTTGCCTGCACCAGGTCGAACTTCAAAAAACTTACCTGTCACGGTGCCTAGCGGACCATATCCGTTGAACTGGCTGCCCGCCCAAGCACTGGTGATGGTGAACGTGTCATCGAACTCCGTGCCCTTGACGGAATCGATGTTGATCAAGGTATCGGTGCCCACCGAGGCGTCGCCTGTCACCTGCCCTTTGGCTGAGGCTGGAGCGCTTTGCAGTGTGGCGGTGTAGGCATTGCCAGACAGCACAGGCGTGGGGCTGGCGTCAATCGAGCTCATCCCCATCACCACCTGGATGGGGCCCGTGGCCTGGTTGTAGGAGACGACGTTGAAGTCCACACCAGAGATGCCGCGCACAACGCCGTCGGTGACACGCTGCGTGCCAATGAGCAGGTCATTGCCAATGCCACCCCACAGCACATTGGTGCCCAGACCGCCGGTGAGGGTGTCGTCGCCATCGAAGCCATTGAGGGTTTCTCTGCCATCGCCACCGGTCAGGCTGTCGTTGTACCAGGAGCCACTGATCACTTCGAGGTTGCGCAGCACGTCCGTGCCCTCGCTGGCGCTGATGAATTGCGCCTCCGTGGTGGCCAAGGACACCGTGACGCCCTCGGCCGCACTGAAGTATTCCACCCGGTCGGCTGTGCCTTCGCCGCCATCCACGGTGTCGTTGCCACCCGCCGGACGGAAGATCTGGTCGCCGATGCCGCCTTGCAGGGAGTCGTTGCCAGCAGAGCCACGCACCTGCATCACGCCAGAGAAAGTGTCCACTTCGGCACCGCGCGTGGCGGTCCCGCTGCCTTCGACCGTGGCGCTGAACACCACATTGACGGCGGTGCTGGCATCGCTGTAGCCAATGCGCGTCACGCCATTGCCGACTATGGTGTCGTTGCCAAGACCGCCTGTGACTTCCATGTGCTGGCCTTCACGGAACTGGCTGCCGTCCCAGCTGTTGTAGACCGTGAAGGTGTCGGCAAAGGCGGTTCCGATAACACGGTCGACGTGGACGAGGGTGTCTGTGCCGACCGTGGCATCGCCCACGACCCGCCCGACACTGACCGTGCCATCGGCAGAGCCGAACGTGGCGGTGATGGCGGCGGTGGCCGCAGAATAACTGGCAGTGGTGTAGTCGCCCTGTGCTGCGGACAGCCCCCGGGTGCCACCCGTCAAGGTGTCGTCGCCCGCGCCACCTACCAGGGTGTTGGTGCCTTCGCCACCGTCCAGAATGTCATTGCCACCTGATCCACTCAGGGAGTCATTGCCCGACAGGCCAACGATCCAGTCGGCGCTTGCGCTGCCCGTGAGGGTGTCGTTACCCGCAGTGCCCATGACCACGTTGAAGTTCGAGGCCTGGATTTGCGCGTCCTGAAAGCGCAGCACTTCGATGTTGCTGAGCAGGTCGGTGCCTTCAAAGGCGGTCCAGCTGCCGGTGGTCGTGTCGAACGAGGGCGCACCACGCAGATCGCGCACCACCAGCTGACCGGGCATCGTGGTGCTCGGCTGGATGTCAAAGTCGGCCAGACGGCCGTTGAAGACCGCCGTGTCCTGGCCATCGCCACCGTCGATGGTGTCGTTGCCACCGGCACCTTCGATCACATTGACCTGGGCATTGCCGGTGATGGTGTCGCTGTGCATGCCACCACGCACGTTCTCCATGTTGAGCAGAACGTCCACGCCCCCTTGTCCATCGTTGAGCGCGCTGCCCTGAACCAGGTCAACCTGAATGCCTGTGCCCGCCTGGTTGTACTCGGCCCAGTCGTTGCCCAAACCACCGTCGATGGTGTCGTTGCCTGCACGGCCATCCAGGACATCGTTGCCAGCGCCGCCGACAATCGTGTCGGCAAAAGACGAGCCTTCCACCCCGGTCACGCCCTGCAGCACATCGATGTCGCCCCAGCCGTCGCGGGCGGAACCGCTGAAGCCGTTGGGGATGGTGCTGCCCACAGCACCGACCCAGCCACCCAGCATCACATGAACCGCAGCAGGGTCCTGGTCGTATTGGACTTCGGTGTAAGCGCTGCCAGCCGTGACACGGTCAGCCCCTCGGCGGCCATTGAAATAAAACTCTGAACTGCCGCCCTGCACCGTGTCATCGAATTGGCTGCCCTGGATGTTTTCGATCCCGATCAGGGTGTCGAAGGAACGGCTTTCGGTGTTGGTCAGCGGATCGGTCCAGACGTAGCCGTCTTGCACCTGCCCGCTGGTTTGGCGCATGTCCACCGCGATGCCATTGATGGACTGCAGGTACATGGCAAAGTCATAACCACCGCCGCCATTGATCGTGTCGTTGCCGGCCAGGCCGGTGAAGTATTCAAAACCGCTGCGGTCGGTGGTACGCCCTTGCCCACCGCCCATCAACAGATCGGCGTTGCTGGTGGCGCGCACCTCGGAGATGCCGCCCATCAGCACATCACGGCCAAGCGTGGCAGCGTAGGCCCCCGTGGTTTTGTCCGCCTCCAGGCGCGCATCGGCGAAGCCTGCGGCCAGGTCGATCACCAACGGCATGGGGACCGATTCGTAGTTGATGCGGGTATTGCCGTTGCCGTAAATGGTGTCGTTGCCACCGCGAGGGATGAATTCGTTGAGGGCGTTGTTGGTGCTGCCCTGGTTGACCACATCGCTGATGCCCTTGACGAAACCACGCGCATCGTAAATGTCATCAAAGCGTGTTCCGCCGATGTTTTCGATGCTGCGCAGTGTGTCGGTGCCCTGTGTGGCTGTGGTGACAAAACCAGAGGCCAGATTGACATCAATGCCCTCCAGACTCTCAGATCCGTAATCGGCACGGTCGTAGCCGGATCGGCCATCGATGTGGTCGTTGCCCCCTAAGCCATTGAAGATCTCGATGTCGTTGTTGGCGCCTCCGAGCATGGTGTCGTTCATCCAGGTGCCTGTGACCGCGCGCACACCTGAAAAAGTGATGGTGCCGTTGTAGACGGGCGCGTTGCTGACGGTCCGATAGAGGTTGGAGACATCGACCGTTTTTTCGGTGGTCAAAGAGCCGGCCAGATCGATGTTCAAGCCGAGTCCGTTGCTGCTGCCGTTGACGGTGCTGAAGTCCAGCGTCACGCTGCCATTGCCGCGCACCGTGTCACTGCCGCCATAGCCCACCAGCGCGGTGAAGGACCCCGTGCCCGAATACTGGTTGTGCAGCATGACGGTCGTGGAAATGCCGTACTGGTTGAGCGTGGCGTTTGTGAAATCCAGCACATCGTCGAATGAGGTGGTGCCCACAGTGCCGACATGGGTGAGCTGGTCGGTCCCTGCCTGCTGATTCCCATTGGCGGCGTAATTCACCGTGGCTGTGGCACCCGAATACACCGCGTTGATGGCCGTGCTGGACCAGTGGTAGCCCACGGTGGCGCCACCCGCCATGAAGAGCATGGAGGGGCCATAGGGCGTGATGTTGACCGTGTCGCTGCCGCCACGCAGGTACAGGTACATGCTGCTGGAGCCACCATTGAAGAAATCGGCCACACTGGCACTGGTGCGACCGGTGATCTGGTCTGGCGCATTGGCACCACCCTGAATTTCCTCGATGTTGACGTAGCTGTCCAGCCCTGTTTCATTCGTGACGGTGACGGTACGGCTGGTGAGGTTGGCCGTGATGCCGGCCGAGCTCGTGTAATCGAGCCGGTCGTAGTCGGCCGAAGTCCCGGTGAACCAGGCCTGACGGCGCTGCTCGCCGCCGTCGATGGTGTCATCGCCTGCATTGCCATAAAAATAGTCATCACCCAGCCCCCCCTGGAGCAGGTCATTGCCATTGCCGCCAATGAGGGCGTCATTGCCCGCCCCGGCCACCAGGGTGTCGTTGCCATCGCTGCCCGACAGCCTTTCTGGACCAGCGGTGCCCGGCAGGCTGTCATTGCCGGTGGTGCCGTTGATGTTGCTGGTGTGAACCAGACGGCCATCGTTGCGCCCGTTGTTGGGGGTGTTGGTGATCCGCAGGTTGTTGATGTTGACCACCCCATCAAGGGTGACCGAGAAATCCGACCCCGCCACGGTGTCATAACCCAGGAACACTGTGGCCGAGGACTGGCCCTGCACCAGCAGCACCTGCCCCTGGGTCAGGCTCGCGGACGAGCCGCTGGTCAGCAAGGTGGTGCCCAGGCTGAAGCCCAGGTTGCTGAAAACCAGTTCGTTGGAGTCGATGGTGAAATCGGTGATGCGGTCCTGGCCTTCTGCGCTCAGCATGCCCAGGTCCGATGCGTTGTAGGCAAAGCTGTCGTAGCCCCAACCACCGGTCATGAGGTCAGCGCCGCCATTGCCGTTGATCCAGTCGCTTTGGGTTGAGCCTGTGAGCGTGTCCGCACCCTGGGTGCCCCCCAAACTCACACGCCCGGCCGTGACTGTGGCAGCACTGACAATGGCACCCTTGTCGCCCGTGATGTCGATGCGGATGCTGCTGTTGGGGGTCAGCCCCTGGTAGGCGTCGTCACCCAGTGTCACCACCTGGTTGACCGTATTCTCGGGATTGATCGTGATGTTCTCGATGCCCCTGAGTCGGGAATCGGAGGAAAGGGCTTGGCCTGAACTGCGGGTATTGATCGTGAGCGTGTCCCATCCGGCACCGCCGTCAATGGAGTCTCCAGTCCAGGGGAGGTTGACGGTGATCTGGTCGTTGCCAGCGCCTGCCATGATGGTGTCCACACCGTTCACGGCCATGATGGTGTCGTCTCCGTCCGTGCCTGGCATCGAACTGGGCGCATCCAGTTCCAGCACCTCCAAAACCACAACCCCACGGGTGGACCCACTGTCGCCACCGTTGGTGCTGACGATGCCGGTCGAGAGGTTGACCAGTTCATGGACATTGGCACTACTCAGGGTGGACGAGGCAAAAGACTGGTTGAGATTGATGCCCACAGGGGGGGCTAAGGCCAGGGCTGACTTGAGGGCCAGCAGCTCCGCTGTGGTGGGCAAGACCAGGGTGAAAGGCCCAATGACCACCGAGCGCTGGTTGTCCACGCCTGCACTCACCGACGCGCTGTCAAACACGTCACGGCCGCCATTGAAGAGTTGGTCCAGGCTGGCGTGTGACAGGGCATCACCCGCATCGAACACGCTGTTGCGCGAGAGATCGAGCAGCGCGTAGGTCTTGCCATTGGCCAAGTCGATGGGCTGAATCAGACGCAGGTCGATGCCCGACCATGTACCCAGATTAAGTTCTTCCGTGTTATTCGTGCTCATATGACACCTTCTGTGCGTTGCAATGCGTGAAATGGATTGGGGCGAAAGCAGGCATCGCCGTCAATTCGAAAAAATGAAACCAGTTAGTCATGGTCGGATCAGACGACCACCGTGCTGTAGGGCGACCACAGCAGATCAGCCGCCGTCAGGCTGCTGGGCAAATTGGCCAGCAGGATGTCAAGCTGGACAATGTCCACAGCACCGACACCGGGAAGCCTGTCCGCAAAAACATCGAGCTGACCATTGCTGGGGTCGTAACGGAACCAGTGTTTGTTGTCGAGCGACGCGTCCTTTGCGGTCATCTGCGCAGCCGTGGGCAAGGTCTGGCTGGCCCAGGGACTGAGCACACCGCTTTGGGGGGTGCTCAAAGGCGCGCTGGAGGCGCTGGTGTAACCCGTACCGTAGGTCAGCAGCCCGCCATCGATCTTGTCGGTGCCACTGACAAAGTCTGTGATCGTCAGGTTGGCAAACAGGCTCTCCATCACAAAGCGGTCGCTGCCTGCACCACCGGTCACCGAGACATCCCCGCCAATGATTCTGAACGTGTCGTTGCCGGCCGTGCCAGTGGCCGTACCGCCCCCCGGGGCGTAATGGAATTCAAAGTCCTGCTGTGTGTCCAGCACGACGCCCTGATCGTTCTCGAGGAACACATCCACAGAAAAATCGGCCGACCGGTATCCGCTTTGTGACTGCTTCCACTGGAATGCCGAAGTGGCCAACGTGGGGGTCGTGGCTGGGTTGAACGGGGTACCCAGCGTCAAGGCACCATAGGAAATCGTGTAGGGCGCATCCAGCGCAAATCCTTTGTCGGTCAAGCTCCAGCTACCCGTGATCTGGGAGGCCTCTAAATTGCCTTGCAACACAGTGCCGTCGAAGCTGACATCCAGGTTCATGCTGTTGAACGGGGCAACCGTGGCGTCGATCTGGATACCCAAGGTCACGCCACTGGCCGAAGTGATCGTCGGCACGACCTTGATCTTGTCGGCCGAAGGAGAAAGCGGATAAAACGGCTGGACGTGGGTGCTGACGACCGTGAAGACACTGCCGGTTGAAGGGGGTGGCGTGACCGCCACGTTGTTCGTGACCGAAGCGCTGGGGAAAGTGGCTGCGTCGTTGCCCGCCATGTCCTGCACCGCATTGGCATCGTTGGCTGCAGAAAAATCGTTGTAGCTGACCGTCACCGACTGGCCACTGCTCACGGCGGAGGCCAGCGTCAGTTCCACCGTGCTGCCTGACACCACCACAGCCGTGACCATGCTTGATGCGCCATTGACCGTGACGTTGAATGCACTGGGTGCGGCGGTGGCCACGGCCAGCGGTTCGTTGTAGGTCAGGATCACCTTGGTGCCGGTGCTGTCGGTGCTGGCGCTGAAAAAGGTGGGAGGCATGGTGTCGATCACCATGTTGGTGACCCCGGTGCTGCCCAAAGTCATTGCATCGTTGCCGGCCGCATCCTGAACGGCGTTGGCGTCATTCCCTGCCGTTGGGTCGGTGTATGTCACAGAGACTGTCTGCCCGGTGGCAAGCCCGCTAGGGAGCGTCAACTCCACCGTGCTGCCCACCACAGTGACCGCGCTGACTGTGCGTGGTGTGCCATTCACCATGACCGCAAAAGCACTGGCCGCAGCCGTTGCTGGAGATAAGGGTTCGCTGTAGGTCAGCACGAGCTTGTTGCCGGTGCTGTCGGTGCTGGCGCTCAGGAATGCGGGAGGGGTGACATCGCTTGGCGCACCGGCCACTGTGTTGGTGACCAAGGTGCTGCTCAAACCCATCGCATCGTTGCCGGCTGCATCCTGCACGGCGTTGGCATCGTTCCCCGGCGTTGGGTCGGTATAAGTCACGGAGACCATCTGCCCGCTGGTGACAGCGCTGGAGAGCGTCAGCTCCACCGTGCTGCCCACCACCGCGACAGTGCTGACCGTGCGTGGCATGGCATTCACCATGACGTTGAAAGCACTGGCTGCAGCGGTGGTCGCGCCCAGTGGTTCGCTGTAGGTCAGCACAATCTTGGTGCCGGTGCTGTCGGTGCTGGCGCTTTGGAAGGTGGGAGGGGTGGTGTCGGTTGGCGCACCGGCCACAGAGTTGGTGACAGAAGCGTTTGTCAATGCAGACGCATCGTTTCCTGCCATGTCCTGCAGTGCCGCATTGGTGATCACGCCACTGGACTGAGGCGCCGCATAGGACACGTTGACAATTTGTCCACTGGTGATCGGTGCAACCAAGGTCAATTCGACCGAAGCGTTGTTGGCATTGACTGCTGTCACCGTGCGCGTTGTGCCGTCAACTGAGACAGTGAAAGTACCCGCAGGTGCTAACCTTGCGCTGAGTGTTTCGTTGTAGGTCAGGATGACCTTGGAGCCGCTGCTGTCGGTGCTTGCACTTTGTAAAACCGGTGCTGCGAGGTCTGGCTGAGCGTCACCGAACAACACGGCATTGGCACCGTACACCAGTCTGAATTCTTCGACGTTGATGAACACACGCTCTGGTGAAAATTTGAGCATGGAAATATCAGAATAAAAAGACAGAATCTTGGCATCCGGTCCCAACGCAAAATCCAAACGAGGCGGGTCAAAGTCAGTCGGTATAGAGTCTATAGTTAAACTGTCCAAGTTGATGAACCTGATCGAGTCGCCTGGTTCAAAACCATTGATGCTGGCACCCACAAACTTGTTGATGTCCAGAATAAATGAATCTGCGAAACCATTTGCAGCATTGAAAACACCGCTGGTCAATTCCGGATTGGTCAAGATCAGTTCATTGCTTGAAACATCCGTCAGAGACAACAAGGCGTTGGAGGATTTGTTGTTGACATCACTGATTGCTCTGCTCGCATCAAAGCCTGCCGCACCCACGACCTGGCTGGTGCCGTTCCCAGCGTCGCCCAACACGATGTTTCCGTTGTAACTGACGGATGTGGCACCCGAAGCCGTTCGCAAAGTGATTTTGCCGCCAATGTTCAGGAAGGTCGTGTATGTACCATCCGAAATCTGCAACTGGTTCAACACCGCCTTGTAGGTGTAGGAATTGATGGATCTGGAAAGATCCACCACATCGTTTGTTCCCACGGCAATCAATGAACTGGTCTGAGGTCCCACCACAAAGGTTTCAACCGCCGTTGTATTGCCCAACACCCATTCACTGTTGTTGACCCGATAAGTCTGATCACCCCCTGGTAAAGTGACTTTGTTTGCTGCGGTGGTGACAAAAAAATCACGATCCGCGAACCGAAGTAAGTTCACACCCCTGAGGGTATCAACACCATCACTCACACTGCGGGTGGTGCCTGCTGGAAATTTGTCAGTGACGGTGACCACCCCGGCACTGGTGGTGATCGTGTATTCGCTGAATCGGCCAGCAAAGGCCACCATATCGGCTCGGCTGCCCCCCGTCACGCTGTCATTGCCCGCAGCGCCATTGAACACGGCTGGTGTGCCCACGGTGTTGGTCAATGCATCCGCTGTGGCTGTGCCTGCGATGGAACGTGCACTCGCTACTGGCGCAGGCGCCAATTCTGCACGCACCTCGTAAGACTGACCCAAAGTCAGTTTGTTGGCTTCGGGTATGGTCAATGACCACGAAGAATTGGCGTTGTCCAATGTCAGCCCCAAGGTCGTGGTGTAGGGCACACCGTTGACCGTCACCGTGAGTGCTTGCCCCTCCCCGACAGCGGCAGTACCGGTAAGGGTAGGGGTCGTGCTTGTGGACTGGCTGGTCGTGACTGTTGGCGCCACGGAAGATGGCAGCAGTTGGCTCGAACTGACCCTGCTGGTGTCGGTAATGGCCGCCACTGCACTGAAATTGGCTGACCCAACCGTCTGGGTACCCCCGAGAAGGATATTGCCGGTGTATTCCACAGACGTGGAACCGCTGGCGGTGCGCAAGGTGAACTTGCCACCCACGTTCAAGAAAGTTGTGTAAGTACCATCGGAGATCTGCAGTTGGTTGAGAACGGATTTGTAGGTGTAAGAGGAGGCAGCACCCGACAACTCAACGACATCCCCCGTACCGACGGCAATCAATGCACTGGCCTTCGGTCTGACAATGAAGGTTTCCGTGGCAAGCGTATTGCCAAGAATCCAGGTGTTGTTGCTGACTCTGTAGACTTGATCCGCGCCCGGCAACGTGACTTTGTTCGCAGCCGTGGTGACAAAGAAATCACGATCGGCAAATCGCAAAAGATTCATACCCCTGAGGGTATCGATGCCGTCACTGACCGTGCGTCCAGTGCCTGCCGATATGTTCGGGAATTTGTCGGTCACTGTGATCACGCCAGCACTGGTCGTGATGGTGTAGTCACTGAAGCGCCCCAGATAAACCGAGAAATTGGCCCGATTAGAGCCAGTCAACTGATCGTTGCCTGCACCGCCTCTGATCAGGAAATCATCTTCGACCAACCCTCCTAAAAGGGTGTCATTGCCGCTGGTACCGTCGATCATGTTTTTTACTCCAGTCTCATATGTGTTCTTGTTGCTGACAAGCAAATAAGCTGTGTGTCAAGCCAGCAGAATGGCATCCAACCCATAGACGGTTCTGAACAGCTCTGCGTTAAGAAAGACTAAGGCAGGGCCATTGGGTTCAATGGGCGGCGCATCAGGAAATGGCAAATCAATCAGCTTGATGGTTCCTTGACCTGGGTAAATCAAAAGATCAGGGTAACTCAACGCATCAGTTACAGGATCAACGTTGCCGCTATTGACAATTTGAATGATGTCCCCGATTTCAAAATTAAAAATTTTCACTTCTGAACTAAATGAATTTGCATCGACCCTGAAAAAATCTACCTTACGATTTCCCGCGAATAGTTCCGTTGTTTGTGCCGTAATGTTTTGAATGGCCAGCACATCCATGTTGTAAGTCGCAGAAGCCTGTGCACCGTTGCTATCCGCAACGCTCATTGCCACCGAGGCAGGGGTCGCAGCTGTTGGGGTGAATGTTGCATTCGCCAAGGCTGAGTTGATGGCAGTGGCTGTCCCTGTCAACTGAATGCCCAGAGCTTGAAGATCCGCATCGGTCAAGCCGCCAAGAGTGCCGTTAACGGCCGACAAGGTCACGGTCAACGCATCGCCATCGGGATCGGCGACAGTGAAGTCGGGCAAATCAATGGAAGCGCCCAAAAACGCAAGTCCGTTAATAGGCAATCCCTGACCATCACGAGGAATTCCGCCAATGGTAGGCGCCTCGTTCACGTTGCTCACCGTGAGGGCCACGTCCTTCTGGCTGGCATTGCCTGCCAGGTCGGTGGCCACCACCGTGATGTTGTAGACGTTGTTATTGTCCGCATCCGCAGGCGCTTCAAAGTTGGGTTGCGCCTTGAACACGATGGCACCGCTTGCGCTGATGTTGAACAACTGCGCATCGCTGCCAATGAGGCTGTAGGCCACCGCTGCGTTGTCCGTGGCCGCTGCCGTGTAGACCGCCGTGCTGGTGTTCTCGGCCACATTGGCCGTGGCGCCCGAGGTGATCACCGGGGCCAGCGTGTCGATGGCTTGCGAGGCCAGGCCCGCCAGA
>JAIXXW010000069.1 GCA_027490555.1 Comamonadaceae bacterium
ACCATGAGCGAGCCGATTTGCCGGTCATCGAGCCGGAACACATTGCGCACCATGGTGTGCTCGTGCGACTCGATCACGCCCGCCGAGGTGCCCTCGACCAGCATGGCATGGATTTCTTCCTCGGTCACGGGCGTGCCCTTGGTTTCCTTCACCCCCATCAGGCGCAGCAGGGCGCGGGTCGAGGCCGACAGCAGCATCACAAAAGGCTTGGTCGCCAAGGCCAAGATGTTGATGGGCCGGGCCACCAGACGGGCAAAGGTTTCGGGGTGGGACTGGCCAATGCGCTTGGGCACCAATTCGCCCACCACGATCGACAGGTAGGTGATGACCACCACCACCAGGGCAGTGGCACCGTAACTGGCATAGACCTCGGGCATGCCCAGACCGCCCAGCCAGAGGGCCAAAGGCTGGGCCAGCGCGGCTTCACCCACGATGCCGTTGAGGACACCGATCGAGGTGATGCCAATCTGGATGGTGGATAAAAAACGGGTGGGGTCTTCACCCAGTTTGACAGCTGCCGCAGCGCCGCTGTCGCCCTCATCGATCAATTTCTGCAACCTGGCTTTTCTGGCTGTGACCAGCGCGATCTCGGACATCGCAAACACACCATTCAGGCAGATGAGGGCCAAAAGTATCGCTATTTCCATACAGCGGGCCCGTGGGGCCCTGGTAGTTTTGAGGCCCCCATTGTAAAGAATGGCAAAAATCCCCAGCCCCCGGCCCCTGAAGTGGCCGTTGGGGCACGAGGTCACCGACCCTGCCAGGCCATTTCGGGTGGATTGCCACCCGGGCCCCTGCGCAGGCAGGCGCTCCCACTAAAATCGAAAGCGAAGCCCCAATCCCTGATGCCAAACGACCTGTCCCCTGCCCCCAGCCCTGCCGACCTTGCTGGCCACACCCCCATGATGGCCCAGTACCTGGGCATCAAGGCGGCGTTTCCAGACACCCTGGTGTTCTACCGCATGGGCGATTTTTACGAGCTGTTCTATGCCGACGCCGAAAAAGCCGCAGGCCTGCTCGACATCACCCTGACGCGCCGGGGCCAGTCGGCCGGACAGCCGGTGCTGATGGCAGGGGTGCCCTTTCACTCGGTCGAGACCTATCTGGCCCGGCTCATCCAGCTGGGCGAATCGGTCGCCATTTGCGAACAAGTGGGCGATGTGGCCACGGCCAAAGGCCCGGTCGAGCGCAAGGTGGTGCGCGTGGTCACCCCCGGCACCCTGACCGACAGCGCGCTGCTGTCCGACAAAAGCGAAGCCATTTTGCTGGCGGTGCACCAGGCCAGCAAAAACCGCTGCGGCCTGGCCTGGCTCAGCGTCACCCAAGGCGTGGTGCACCTGGCCGAATGCGCACAAGAAGAGCTGGCCGACTGGATCGACCGCATCGCCCCCAGCGAACTGCTGGCCAGCGCAGGCATGACCGCCAGCTTCGAGCAAAAACTGCGCGGCCTCAAAACTTCTGGGCGCGGCAGCTGGTCTCTTGCCCTGCGGCCCGAATTCCAGTTTGACGCCGGCCTGGGCCAGCGCAAGCTGCTGGAGCAACTGCAAGCCGCGTCGCTGGCCGCCTGGAGTGCCGACACACTGGCCGACGCGCATGCCGCCGCCGCCGCCCTGCTCAGCTATGCCGAACACACCCAGGGCCGCAGCCTGCCGCATGTGCAGCGGGTCCAGGTGCAGCGTTCAGACGCGCTCATGGACCTGCCCGCCAGCACCCGCCGCAACCTGGAGCTGACGCACACCTTGCGCGGCGAAAGCGCTTCGGATTCGCCCACCCTGCTGGCCCTGCTGGACACCTGCATGACCGGCATGGGCAGCCGCCTGCTGAAAAACTGGCTGCTCAGCCCCCCCCGGGACCGCGAGCTGGCCCAGCAAAGGCTGAGCGCCATCGCCACCTTGCGTGGCGATAACGGCGATAACGGCGACAACGGCGAAGGCGGCCAAGGCCCCTGGCGCAGCCTGCGCGAACAGCTCAAGGGTGCCAGCGACGTGGAGCGCATCACCGCCCGCACCGCGCTGCGCCAGGTGCGCCCGCGCGAACTGGTGGCGCTGCGCCATGCCCTGGCCCGTGCGGCTGCGCTGTCGGTGCAGCTGCAAGCCCTCAAGACCGAGCCCGGCAGCTTGCTCGCCGGCATGGCCCGCTGGCTCACGCCACCCCCCCATTGCGCCGAACTGCTGCAGATGGCCTTGCTCGAAGAGCCTGCTGCGCTGGTGCGCGACGGCGGCGTGATCGCCCACGGCCTGGACGCCGAGCTCGACGAGTTGCGCCACATCCAGACAAATTGCGATGCCTTCTTGCTCGATCTGGAAACCCGTGAGAAAGAGCGCACCGGCATTGCCAACCTGCGGGTGCAGTTCAACAAGGTGCACGGCTTCTACATCGAGGTCACGCAAGGGCAACTCGACAAAGTCCCCGACGACTACCGACGCCGCCAGACCCTGAAGAACGCCGAACGCTTCATCACCCCCGAGCTCAAAGCCTTTGAAGACAAAGCCCTGTCGGCGCAAGAGCGCGCCCTGGCCCGAGAAAAATGGCTCTACGAAGGCCTTCTCGACCAGCTGCAGCCCTTTGTGCCCGCGCTCAGCGCTTTGGCGCAGGCCATGGCCTCGCTGGATGTGTTGTGCGCGCTGACCGAGCGTTCGCTCACCCTCCACTGGTGCGCCCCCGAGTTCACCAAAGAACCCTGCATCGAGATCCGCCAGGGCCGCCACCCGGTGGTCGAGACCCGGCTGGCCCAGACCTCGGGCGCCAGCTTCATCGCCAACGACACCGTGATGGGGCCACGCCAGCGCCTTCAAATCATCACCGGCCCCAACATGGGCGGCAAATCGACCTACATGCGCCAGGTGGCGCTGATCGTGCTTTTGGCCAGCATCGGCAGCCATGTGCCCGCCAGCCGTTGCCGCCTGGGCCCGATCGACGCGATCCACACCCG
>JAIXXW010000038.1 GCA_027490555.1 Comamonadaceae bacterium
GACGCAAAGCCATAGGACCGGTTGCCCAGGAAGATCTGGTTCATGTAGATCTCCAGGATCTGGTCCTTGGTCAGCAGGTGCTCGAGTTTGTAGGTCAGCAAGATTTCGTAGATCTTGCGGGTGTAGGTTTTTTCGGACGAGAGGTACACATTGCGCGCCACCTGCATGGTGATGGTGGATGCGCCCTGGCTTTTGAGTCGCCCCATGTTGGCGATGCCCGCACGCAAAATGCCCAGGTAGTCCACGCCTCCGTGCTGGTAAAAGCGGTTGTCTTCGATCGACAGCACCGCGTCTTTCATCACTTTGGGGATCTCGCGGATGGGGGTGAGGTTGCGACGCTCCTCGCCGAACTCCCCCATCAGCTGGCCATCGGCCGTGAACACCCGCAAAGGCAGCTTGGGTTTGTAGTCTGCCAAGTCCGAGATGTCGGGCAAGTTGGGGTAGGCCATCACCATGGCCACGCCCACCACCATCAACAGGCTGGCCAGTCCGGCCAGCATCAGGCCCACGGTCCACAGCGCGGTTTTCCAAATCAAGGCGATCCAGCCCGAAGACCCGGTGGGCGAGGCTGAGGGGTGGGGGGCCGAAGCCGGCTTGTCTTTGGAGGGCATAGGGTGGTGGCTGGGGGTGGATGTGCCAGGTACACACCACACCACACCACATTATAAAAAGACGCAGGACCTGTCTGGCGCACGCCCTGGTTTTTTTGAAAATAAAGGTATTCAAAACATAAAACAAAAAGCCGGATTCATGTTACAAAACCTCTCTAGACAGACCTGCGCCGACTTCTGGAAGGAGGCCCAGCATGCAGCCGATGTCCTGGATTCAACGCAAGATCGGCCAGCGGCCGGCCCAACAGGCTTGGGGCTTGTCGATGGGGCGGGAAGGCTGTTGCCTGGTCGAACTCGGTCGCGATGCATCCCGTTTTTTGGGGGTGCTCCGGGTGGAGCACCTGCCAGGCGCGCTCGACGACCCGGGGCCTGCGGGGGTGTCCCAGGGCCTGCGCCAATGCGCCAAGTCCCAGGGCTTGTTCCGGGCCAGCCCGCGTGTGCATGTCGGCATGGCCATGGCGCAAGTGGTCCATGGCACGCTGCTGGTTCCCGTGGGGCTGGGCCCCGCCGAGCGGGAGGCCGAAGTGCAACTCGAGGCAGCGCGCAGCTTGAACCTCGAGCCCGAACACATCAGCTTTGACTGGCAGGCGTCTGCGTTGAGCGATGGCACAGGGGTGCCACTGCATTGGATGGCCTGCCCCCAAAGCGCCATCGATGTGTTCAGCCAATGCGTGCGGCGCTCCGGTTGGCGGCTGGCCAGTGTGGAGCCTGAGCTGCAGGCCGCGCAAAGGGCTGCGGACTGTTTGTGCGGGGGCTTGTCCAGCGTGTTGACGCGCCCCGTGCAGGATTGGCAATTTGACCCGGCCATGGCGGCCGACAGCGGCCTGGCCGAGGCGGCCCATGCCCGGGCTGTCGAGCCGGCCCTGCGCGATGCCCTGCAGACCCCGGCGGGGCCGCGTCTGGTGGCCACAGGACTGGCCTTGAAAGCCTGGACATGAGCCAGCCCTGGAATTTGCTCAACTACCCGACGCTGCACCGGCAGCGCCGCAGGCGCCACCGCATGCGCATGGCGCTGGCGGGGCTGGCCGTGGGCACCTTGTTGGCCGCTGCCACCCAGCTGGGGCTGGACCAGGCCTTGCAGCAGCTGCGTGGGCAGCATGCGCAGCTGCAGGCCCAATGGCAGGCGGTGAGCCAACAACGCCAGCGCGAGCAGCAACAGCTCGCGGCCCGGGAGGCCCATCGGCTGCAAGCGCAACACCTGCAGCACATCGCACAGCAGCACCAGGCCTGGGCGGCCTTGTGCGAGGCCTTGCTTGGCCAGGCCCCAGACGCGGCATGGCGCCTGACGCGCTTGCAGCTGGAGTCCGGGCGCTTGGAACTCGGTGGCTGGGGCCGGGACTTTGACCATCTGAACGCCACCCGCCAACGTTTGTCAGTGCACTTGCAGGCCCATGGGCCCAAAGCGCTGTCGTCCTCTGCAGCCGGGGTGGACCTCCTGCGGCAAACCAGCGTGGTGGCCCGGGTCGCCGCAGGCCAGGCCAGCCCCGCAGACGGCATGGGCCTGGAGTTTGCATGGGTCAGTGCCTGGCCGGTCTTTTTGCCGCCGGGTTCAACCGCCCCGAAGCCGGGCGCAGGGGCCAGGCCATGAGGGCCTGGGCCTGGGCGGTGTTCGCGGGCCTGGGCGCCTGGGGCCTGGGGCTGTGGCTGCAGGCCCAGACCTGGCATGAACTGGCCGAGACCCGACACGCGCTGCAGGCCTTGCAGGCGCAGTTGGCTGCAGTGCCTGCCGGCCGCGCACCGCGCGGCGATGAGGCACCGGACCTGCCGATCACACCACTGCCACGGGCCGATCAGCTCGGACCCCTCTGGGACCGCTTGCCCCACATCCTGGCGCAGCACCGGGTCCGCGTGTTGGCCATGCAGCCGGTGCAAGAAACCTTGGCCGCGCCCTTGTCCAGCCAAGCCATGGCCTTGCGCCTGCAAGCCCGTTTCGAGAACTGGGCCGGGCTGTGGGCGGGGCTGACCCCGCTGGGCCCGGTGTGGTCGATGGACCGATTGCGGGTGGTGCCCAGCCCGGCAGGGGAGGGGGTGGACATCGAGCTGGTGTGGCGGATCTGGTACAGACCCGATGCGCCTGGCCAAGCAGGCCATGGAGCCAACGCCCCAGACCAGGCATGGGCCCAGGCCATGGCCGCACGGCCCCAAGCCCCTTGGGGGCGGGATGGGGCTTCGGTGTTTGAAAGCGTTCGACCACCCGTCCTGGTCAAGGCGGTGGACGACCCCAAGCCGCCACCCCCTGCAGCCGCAACGCCCGAAACACCGGCGCCGGCGCCGCCACAGGGGCTGGTGTTTTCCAACGAGCCCGAGCGCTGGCCCCTGCAGCCCCTGCGCGTGATCGGCATCTGGCGACACGGCGAGCAGGCTGAGGCGGTGCTGGCCAATGCGCGCCATTGGTTTCGTGTCCAGGAAGGTCGGCAGATCAGTCAGGAAGGGCACCGGGTCTGGCGCATCGGCCAGGACGAGATGCAAGTGCGTGACCTGCA
>JAIXXW010000329.1 GCA_027490555.1 Comamonadaceae bacterium
CAAAGTGGTCAACAAAGACCCCGAGGGCATGCGCTCGCGCGAGAAATACTTCTGGCAATCGGTGGTGGGTCTGCTGGCCGCGCTGTACCTGGTGTTCAGCATCTCCGAAAGCTCCAACGCGCGGGTGCTGGATCTGTTCGTGCAGTGGGTCCTGTCCGGGTTCGACGTGAACTTGCCACCCCAGGCCGGTTTGCAAGTGCCGTTTTTCAAGGAAATCAGCTACCCCCTGGGCGTGCTGGGTTTCGTGATCCTGACCTACCTGGTGATCGTGGGCTCGAGCAACGCCGTCAACCTGACCGATGGTCTGGACGGCCTGGCGATCATGCCGGTGGTGATGGTCGGCTCGGCCTTGGGTGTCTTCGCTTATGTCACTGGCAGTTCGGTTTTTGCCAAGTACCTGTTCCTGCCGCACATTCCCGGATCGGGTGAACTGCTGATCTTTTGTGCAGCCCTGGCCGGCGCCGGGCTGGCCTTCCTGTGGTTCAACACCCACCCTGCCCAGGTGTTCATGGGCGATGTGGGTGCGCTGGCGCTGGGGGCCGCGCTGGGCACCATCGCCGTCATCGTGCGCCAGGAAATCGTGCTGGCCATCATGGGTGGCATCTTTGTGGTGGAAGCCCTGTCGGTGATGGCCCAGGTGACTTACTTCAAGTACACCAAGAAGCGCTTTGGTGAAGGTCGGCGCATCCTCAAGATGGCGCCCTTGCACCACCATTTTGAAAAGAGCGGCTGGAAGGAAACGCAGGTGGTGGTGCGTTTCTGGATCATCACCATGCTGCTGTGCTTGGTCGGTCTGTCGACCCTGAAGCTGAGGTAAGCCATGCAGCTGCAAGGTCATCACGTGCTGATTCTCGGTCTGGGGCTGTCCGGTCTGGCGATGGCCCGCTGGTGTGCCCGCGCCGGTGCCCGTGTGACCGTGGCCGATACGCGTGACCAGCCACCGCAATGGGCGCAGCTGCAGGCCGAGTGGCCAGAAGTGCAACTGTTGTCGGGGCCGATGAAAGCCGAGCTGGTGCAGTGCACGGCCATCCGTGCGGTGTTTCGCAGCCCCGGGCTGTCGCCCGATGCCGTGGCCCCGGTGCTCGATGCAGCTCGGGCCATGGGGCTTTGGCAAGGGGGTGAGTTGAGCCTGTTTGCCGCGGCATTGAAAGATCTGGAAGCCAGCTGCGGCTACCGGCCCCAGGTGCTGGCCATCACCGGCACGAATGGCAAAACCACGGTGACTTCACTGACCGGCCAACTGGTGGCGCGTGCCGGCAAATCGGTGCAGGTCGCCGGCAACATTGGCCCCACTTTGCTGGACACCCTGACCCAGGCGATCGCGCAAGCGCGGTCGAGCGCCGAAGCAGACGGCCGTGACATGGCATCGGCCCTGCCCGAAGTCTGGGTGCTGGAGCTGTCCAGCTTCCAGCTCGACAGCAGCGAGGGCTTCGAGCCCACCGCTGCCACCGTGCTGAATGTGACGCAGGACCACCTGGATTGGCACGGCACCATGGCGGCCTACGCGGGCGCCAAAGCCCGCATATTTGGCCATGCGTCTCGGATGGTGCTCAACCGCGACGACGCCCAGGTCATGGCCATGCGCCCAGCGCCGGTCCGCGCCAAATTGCAAAAGCCCACCGAGCGGGCCTGCACCCTGTTTGGCGCCGACATGCCCCAGCGTCCGGGTGATTTCGGCATCGAGGTGGCCAACGGCATGACCTGGTTGGTGCGTGCGCTCGAGGCCGATGAGACGCACCGCCGCCGCAAGGACCAGCAAGAGGACATTCATATTCAGCGCCTGATTCCGGCAGACGCCCTGCGCATCCGTGGCCGGCACAACGCCGTCAACGCCCTGGCCGCATTGGCCTTGGCCAGCAGCGCCGGTTGCGCTTTGGGCCCCATGCTTTACGGCTTGCGGGAGTACCGGGGCGAGCCGCACCGGGTGGAACCGATGGCCATCATCGACGGGGTTGAATTCTTTGACGACAGCAAGGGCACCAATGTGGGGGCCACGGTGGCCGCCATCCAGGGTTTGGGTGCCGAGCGCCGCGTGGTGGTCATCCTGGGGGGCGAGGGAAAAGGGCAGGACTTCACACCCCTGGCCGACCCGGTTGCGCGGTATGCCCGGGCCGTGGTGCTGATCGGTCGCGATGCGCCGCTGATCCGCGCCGCTTTGCAAGACCAGCCCGTCGCCCTGCACGGTGCCCAGGACCTGCCATCTGCGGTGGCCCTGGCGGCCGAATTGGCCCACAGTGGGGATGCGGTGCTGATGTCACCGGCATGCGCCAGCTTTGACATGTTCGACGACTACGTGCACCGGGCCAAGGTGTTTGCACAAGCCGTGTCGGGCCTGGCCGAGGCCAGCGGCATGGCGATGGAGGGCGGGCTGTGAGCGAAGCCAGGACTTTCACCGAGCGTCTGCAGGCTGGCATGGCCCGCATGGGCGGCATGCTCACCGGCGCCAGCTGGGGCGGCCAGACCGCGGCCCAGCAGGGCCTGCCTGTGAATCTGGGCGACTACGAGCTGGCCAGCCGTGGGCGCGGGACGGGTGCGCGCATGATGGGTATTGACCAGACCCTGGTGTGGGTGGTGGCGGCCTTGGTGCTGTGGGGCATGGTCATGGTCTATTCGGCATCGATTGCCATGCCCGACAACCCCCGTTTTTCGCGTTATGCCCAAACCCATTTTCTGGTCCGGCATGTCATGGCCATCACGGTGGGCTGCGTCATGGCCTTGCTGGCGTTCCAGGTGCCCATGGAAACCTGGGAAAAAATGGCCAGGCCCCTGTTTGTCCTGTCTTTGATCTTGCTGGTCCTGGTGTTGTTGCCCTTCATTGGCAAAGGTGTCAACGGTGCGCGGCGCTGGATCTCTTTGGGGGTGATGAATTTCCAGCCCTCGGAATTGGCCAAGCTGGCCACCATCTTCTATGCGGCCAATTACATGGTGCGCAAAATGGAAGTCAAAGAAAAGTTCTTCAAGGCCGTCTGGCCCATGGGTGCGGCGATCGGGCTGGCCGGTGTGTTCCTGCTGGCCGAGCCTGACATGGGGGCCTTCCTGGTGATCGCCACCATCGCCATGGGCATCTTGTTTCTGGGCGGGGTCAATGCCCGCATGTTCTTCCTCATTCTGGGTATCCTGATCCTGGCCTTTGTGATCATGATCGCCGAATCGCCGTGGCGCAGGGAGCGCATCTTTGCCTACCTGGACCCCTTCAGCGCCGAACATGCCCTGGGCAAAGGCTATCAGCTGACGCACTCGCTGATCGCGATTGGGCGTGGCGAGATCTGGGGCGTGGGTTTGGGTGGCAGTGTGGAAAAGCTCCACTGGCTGCCCGAAGCCCACACCGATTTCCTGCTGGCGGTGATCGGTGAGGAATTCGGCCTGATCGGCGTGTCCCTGGTGATCTTCATGTTCCTGTGGCTCAGCCGCAGGATCATGGTGATCGGGCGTCAGGCGATCGCCCTGGAAAAGGTGTTTTCTGGTCTGGTGGCGCAAGGCGTGGGCATCTGGATCGGCTTTCAGGCCTTCATCAACATGGGTGTGAACCTGGGTGCACTGCCCACCAAGGGGCTGACCCTGCCCTTCATGAGCTATGGCGGCTCTGCCCTCATGATGAACCTGATCGCGATCGCGGTGGTCTTGCGCATTGACGCGGAAAACAAGCGAATGATGCGGGGAGGCCGGACATGAGCGCCACACCCAAAACCGCCCTGGTCATGGCGGGCGGCACCGGCGGGCATATTTTCCCGGGCCTGGCCGTGGCACAAGCGCTGCGCGATGCGGGCTGGCGGGTGCACTGGCTGGGGGCGCCCGGCAGCATGGAGCAGCAATTGGTGCCGGCCAGAGGTTTTGCCTTCGAGCCGGTGTCGTTTGGCGGCGTGCGGGGCAAAGGCATCCAGACCCTGGCCCTGTTGCCGCTGCGCTTGCTGCGTGCGTTCTGGCAAAGCCTGCAGGTGGTGCGCCGCGTCCGGCCCGATGTGGTGCTGGGCCTGGGGGGCTACATCACATTTACGGGCGGCATGATGGCCAGTTTGTGGGGCAAGCCCTTGGTGCTGCACGAACAAAATTCCGTGCCCGGCCTGGCCAACAAGGTCCTGGCCCAACTGGCCGACCGGGTGTTCACCGCGTTCCCAGGTGTGTTCAAAACCGGTCAGTGGGTGGGCAACCCCTTGCGCACCGCCTTCACCGAGCAGGCCCCACCGGCAGAGCGTTTTGCCGGCCGCAGCGGGCCGCTGCGCCTGTTGGTGGTGGGGGGCAGCCTGGGGGCCAAAGCCCTGAACGACACCGTTCCCCAGGCGCTGGCCCTGATGAGCCCCGACACACGCCCTGTGGTGGTTCACCAAAGCGGCGCACAGCACATCGACGCCCTGCGGGCCGCTTACCACAGCGTGGGGGTCGAGGCCGAATTGACCCCCTTCATCGACGACACCGCCAGCGCATTCGCGCAGGCCGATGTGGTCATCTGCCGCGCTGGCGCCAGCACCGTGACCGAGCTGGCGGCCGTGGGCGCGGCGGCCCTGTATGTGCCCTTTCCTTTTGCGGTGGACGACCACCAGACCACCAATGCCCGTTTTTTGGTGGATGCCGGTGGCGGATGGCTGCTGCCGCAGGCCGAGTTGACGGCCCAGGGCCTGGCCGAGCGGCTGGCCCGCCTGGACCGCGCGCAACTGCTGAGCGTGGCCCAAAGCGCCCATGCCCAAAGAAAAACAACGGCGACCCGGGAGGTGGTGATGGCTTGTGAGGAGTTGGCGGCATGAAACACGCCATCCGCAAAATTCATTTCATCGGTTTGGGCGGCTCGGGCATGAGCGGCATTGCCGAGGTGCTGCTCAACCTGGGCTACCAGATTTCTGGCTCCGACCTGTCCGACAGTGCCAGCTTGCGGCGCCTGGCGGGTTTGGGCATCCTGACCCATGTCGGCCACAGTGCGGACAACGTGAAAGATGCCGATGCGGTGGTCACCTCGACCGCGGTCAAAGCCGACAACCCCGAGGTGCTGGCTGCCCGCGCACGCCACATCCCGATCGTGCCGCGTGCGGTGATGTTGGCCGAGCTCATGCGCATGAAGCGGGGCGTGGCCATCGCCGGCACCCATGGCAAGACCACCACCACCAGCCTGGTGGCCAGCGTGCTGGCCGAGGCCGGGCTGGACCCGACCTTTGTGATCGGCGGTCGCCTCAACAGCGCCGGTGCCAATGCCAAGCTGGGCACGGGCGACTACATCGTGGTCGAGGCCGACGAGTCCGATGCCTCTTTCCTCAACCTCTTGCCCGTGATGGCCGTGGTGACCAACATCGACGCCGACCACATGGAGACCTATGGCCACGACCTGGCCAGGCTGCGGGGGGCATTCGTCGAATTCCTGCACCGCATGCCTTTTTACGGCACGGCCATCGTCTGCTCGGACGATCCGGGTGTGCAGGCCATCGTGGACGACATCGCCAGACCCGTGACCACCTATGGTCTGAACCCTGGCGCACAGGTGCGTGCGGTGGATGTTCGGGCAGACCAGGGGCAGATGCACTTCACGGTGCAGCGGCGCAACGGCATCCAGCTGCCAGACCTGCCCATCGTGCTGAACTTGCCCGGTGCACACAATGTGCTCAATGCCCTGGCCGCCATCTCGGTGGCCGTGGAACTGGGTGTGGACGATGTGGCGGTGCAAAAAGCCCTGGCCCAATTCAAAGGCGTTGGCCGACGCTTCCAGCGTTATGGCGACGTCGCGACCGCCGATGGCAAAGGCCGCTTCACCGTGATCGACGACTATGGCCATCACCCGGTCGAGATGGCGGCCACCCTGGCTGCGGCACGAGGCGCATTTCCGGGCCGCCGTCTGGTGCTGGCTTTCCAGCCGCACCGCTACAGCCGCACCCGTGACTGTTTTGAAGACTTTGTCAAAGTCATCGGCCATGGCTGCGACAGCGTGCTGCTGTCCGAAGTCTATGCCGCAGGCGAAGCCCCCATCGTGGCGGCCGACGGCCGTTCCCTGGCCCGTGCCCTGCGGGTGGCGGGCAGGCTCGAGCCCGTGTTTGTCGAGCAGATTGCCGACATGCCCCAGACGGTGATGGACAACGCCCGCGATGGCGATGTGCTCATCTGCATGGGCGCCGGCTCGATTGGCGCCACGCCAGCCCAGGTGGTGGCACTGGCCGGTGCCGTTCAGACGCAGGAGGTGGCAGCATGAGCGGTGCAGCCCCGTTTCTGCCAGCCTCCCTCGGCAAGGTGGCGGTGCTGATGGGCGGGCGCTCGGCCGAGCGCGAGGTGTCGCTCATGTCGGGACAGGGCGTGCTCCAGGCCCTGCTCGACTGCGGCGTGGATGCCCATGCCTTCGATCCGGCGCAGCGCGAGCTGATGGCGCTCCAGCGAGAAGGCTTTGACCGGTGCTTCATCGCCTTGCACGGCCGCTTTGGTGAAGACGGCACGGTGCAAGGCGCCCTGGAACTGATGGGCATCCCTTACACCGGGTCGGGCGTCATGGCCTCCAGCATCGCCATGGACAAGGTGATGACCAAGCGCATCTGGCTGGCCGAAGGCCTGCCGACGCCCCGCCATGTCCTCGTTCAGCCCTCGCAGATCGACACCCTGTCCGCCGACGCGTTGGTGGGCACTTTGGGATGGCCCCTGATCGTCAAGCCCGCGCGCGAAGGCTCGTCGATCGGGGTGAGCAAAGTCACCCGCGCTGCCGACCTGCACGCGGCCTTGCGCGCTGCGGCCGCATGCGACAGCGATGTCCTGTGCGAGCAATGCATTGTGGGTGACGAGGTGACCTGCCCGGTGCTGGGCGCAGGGCCCGATGCCCGGGCCTTGCCCATGATCCGCATCGTGGCGCCCGATGGCAACTACGACTACCAGAACAAGTACTTCACCGACGACACCCAGTACCTGGTGCCTTGCGGCCTGCCCGACAGTGAAATCGCCGCCATCGATGCCCTGGTGATCCGCGCCTACCAGGTGCTGGGCTGCCGGGGTTGGGGCCGCATCGATGTGATGATCGATGGCGCCACCCGCCAGCCTTATCTGCTGGAGATCAACACCTCTCCGGGCATGACCAGCCACTCGCTGGTGCCCATGTCGGCGCGCGCAGCAGGCATGTCCTACCAGGCTTTGTGCTGTCACCTGCTGGCCCATGCAGGGCTGGACAACCAGGAGGCTGCACCGTGAGCCAGACGCTGCCCCTGCCCACCGATGTTCGGCTCATGAACTTCGCCGCCGCCGTGCTGGGCACGGTGTTCTTGGTCTTGACGCTGGGCAGCGGGGCCTGGTGGCTGCTGAACCACCCGATGTTCGCCATCCAGTCGATCCAGGTCCAGGGCGAGGTGGTCCGCAGCCATCCGGCCAGTTACCGCAACCAGGTGGTGCCGCAGCTCAAGGGGAATTTCTTCACACTGAATCTGAGCCAGGCCCAAGAAGCTTTCAAGTCTGTGCCCTGGGTGCGCGACGTGGTGGTGCACCGTGTCTTTCCGGGACAACTGCGCACCGTTGTGGTCGAGCACCAGCCCATGGCCACCTGGGGTGAGGAAGGCGGCAATTTCATGGTCAACGAGCAGGGGCAGGTGTTTGAGGCCCCGGTGGAGGACGTGGACATCGAGAAGCTGCCCCGCATGCTCGGGCCTGAGGGCAGCTCCACCCGGGTCGTCGCCATGTACCACGTCATGGTGCCTTTGTTCGGCACCCTGGATTTCAAGATCGAAAAAATCGAGTTGACCGCCAGAGGCAGCTGGCGCGTCTGGACAGACAGCGGTGCCTTGGTGGAACTGGGCAGGGGAACGTCCAGCGAGTTGGTCGAGCGCCTTGACCTGCTCTTGAAAACCCTGCCCCAGGTCACCGCGCGCTACAGCAGAACACCCATGGCGTTGCTGGGGGCTGACCTCCGGCACAAGGATGGTTATGCCTTGCGCTTGCGGGGTGTGAGCACGATCGAAGAAGGCCCCAAAAAGGGTCCTGAAGGGTCAAGACGGTGAATTCAAACGGAAACAGGGGTTGACATGGCAAAAGAGTACAAAGATCTGGTCATAGGCCTGGACATCGGCACATCCAAGGTCATGGCGGTGGTGGCAGAGGTGATGCCCGACGGTGAGCTCAAGATCGCAGGTCTGGGCATTGCCCCCGGCAACGGCCTCAAGCGCGGCGTGGTGGTCAACATCGACGCCACCGTGCAGAGCATTCAACAGGCCCTGAAAGAGGCCGAGTTGATGGCCGATTGCAAAATCACCCGCGTCAACTGCGGCATCACGGGCAGCCACATCCGCGGCATCAATTCCAGCGGCATGGTGGCGATCAAGGACAAGGAAGTCAGCCAGGCCGACCTGGCCCGGGTGATGGAGACGGCACGCGCCATCAACATCTCCAGCGACCAGCGTTTGCTGCTGGTCGCCCCGCAGGAGTTTGTCATCGACGGCCAAGAGGTCAAGGAGCCCATTGGCATGAGCGGCATGCGGCTGGAGGCCAAGGTGCACATCGTGACCGGGGCCCAAAGCGCAGCCGAGAACATCATCAAATGTGTGCGCCGCTGCGGCCTTGAAGTCGACCAGCTGCTGCTCAACCCCCAATCGTCCAGCCTGGCGGTGTTGTCCGAGGACGAACGTGAACTCGGTGTGGTGTGTGTGGACATTGGTGCAGGCACCACGGACGTGGCGATCTTTGCCAACGGTTCGATTCGCCACACCGCCGTCATCCCCATCGCGGGCGACCTGATCACCAGTGACATCGCCATGGCCTTGCGCACGCCCACTAAGGATGCCGAAGACATCAAGGTCGAAAGTGGCTACGCCAAGCAACTGCTGGCCGACCCGGATGCCCATGTCGAGGTGCCTGGCCTGGGTGACCGCGGTCCCCGCATGCTCAGCCGCCAGGCTCTGGCGGGGGTGATTGAGCCCCGCATCGAAGAGATCTTCTCTCTGGTGCACCAGGTGATCCGCGAATCGGGCTACGAAGAAGTCCTGTCTTCGGGCATTGTCCTGACCGGGGGCAGTGCGGTGATGCCCGGCATGGTCGAGCTGGGCGAAGACATTTTCCTCAAGCCCGTGCGTCGGGGCCTGCCCAAGTACGCGGGGGGCCTGGCCGACATGGTGAGTCAGCCGCGCGCGGCCACCGTCATGGGCTTGCTCGAAGAAGCCCGGCTGGCCCGCCTGCGTGGCTACAAGGTCACCCAAAAGAAAAGCTCGATGAACAACGCATTCGGGCGCCTGAAAGACTTCATCGTGGGGACTTTCTGATGCGCTGGAAACTGACTTTGGCGATACGCGGCAGCCCCATCTGGTCCAGACCATGTCGATGTTGACAAGAACCTGACCCCCTCAGATTGATCACAGAAAAAACACTTCAACACATTCCGGCAACTGCAGATATTTAGGAGAGCACCATGACCATTGAAATGATCCAAACCGAAGAGTTCAACCAAGGCACCCAGATCAAGGTGATCGGCGTGGGCGGTGGCGGCGGCAACGCTGTCGAGCACATGATCGAGCGCGAAGTGCAAGGCGTTGAATTCATTTGCGCCAACACCGATGCACAAGCCCTGGCCCGCAGCGCGGCCCACCGTTTTGTGCAGCTGGGCCAGACCGGTCTGGGTGCTGGCAGCAAGCCCGAAAAAGGCCGTGAAGCGGCCGAGGCCGCCGAGGCCGAGATCCGTGCCGCGATCGAAGGCGCGCACATGCTGTTCATCACCGCCGGCATGGGCGGCGGCACAGGCACGGGTGCTGCGCCCGTGATCGCCAAGATTGCCAAGGACATGGGCATCCTGACGGTGGGCGTGGTGACCAAGCCTTTCGATTTCGAGGGCAAGCGCCGCATGGCCAATGCCGACGAAGGCATGCGGGAGCTGGAAGCCAATGTGGACTCCCTGATCGTGGTGCTGAACGAAAAGCTGCTGCAATTGCCCGGTGGTGAGGACATGACGCAAGACGAGGCTTTTGCGCACGCCAACGACGTGCTGAAAAACGCCGTCGGCGGCATCGCCGAAATCATCAACGTGCCCGGCCATGTGAACGTCGACTTTGAAGACGTGCGCACCGTGATGGGCGAGCCAGGCAAAGCCATGATGGGCACCGCAGCGGCCAGCGGACCAGACCGCGCCCGCATCGCGGCCGAGCAGGCCGTGGCCTGCCCGCTGCTCGAAGGTGTCGACCTCAAGGGCGCACGCGGCGTGCTGGTGCTGATCAGCGCGGCCAAAGGCTCGCTCAAGCTGTCCGAATCCAAGCAGGCCATGAACACCATCCGCGACTGCGCTTCCGAAGAAGCCCATGTGATCTACGGCACCGCCTACGACGAAAGCCTGGGTGACCAGATCCGCGTGACCGTGGTGGCCACCGGCCTGGCCAAGGCCGGCGCTGCCCGCCCTGACCTCAAGGTGTTGCGCACCGGCACCGACAACGTGCCCTTCATGATGGGTGGCCACGACGCGGTGACCGCGCCCTTGAACACGGCGGCCAGCCTGGGTGCCAGCGGCATGAACACCCCGGCCATCTGGCGCAGCAACCGCACCCATGCGGCCGCGCGTGTGGACGGCATGGCCAATGCCGGCATGGACGACATCGAGATCCCAGCCTTCCTGCGCAAGCAGGCCGACTGAGCGGCAGGCACGCCCTGGCCGGCCCAGGCCAGACAGGCAGAGATGCCCGTCTGGCCTTTAAAATCGGGCACATGCTCGCTCAACGTACCCTCAAAACCCTGACCCAGGCCGTTGGCGTGGGTCTGCACAGCGGCCAGCGGGTTGAGCTGACCCTGCGCCCGGCCGCGCCCGACACCGGCATTGTGTTTCGCCGGGTGGACTTGCCCGAGCCGGTGGACATTCCCGTGCGGGCCGAATCGGTCACCGACACCCGTCTGGCGTCGACCATCTCGGTGGGGCAGGCCAAGGTCTTCACGGTGGAACACCTCATGTCGGCCCTCGCTGGTTTGGGCATCGACAACCTGTACGTCGACATCACTGCCGAAGAAGTCCCGATCCTGGACGGCTCGGCGTCTTCTTTTGTGTTTTTGCTGCAAAGCGCCGGCGTTGTCGAGCAAAACGCCCCCAAGCGGTTCTTGCGGGTGCTCAAGACGGTGCAGGTGAGCGAGGGGGAAGGCCCCAACGCCAAGTGGGCCCGGCTGGAGCCCTACCACGGCTACAAACTCAGCTTTGAAATCGATTTTCGCCACCCGGCCGTCGACTCGACCGGTCAGCAGGTGGTGTTCGACATGTCCGAGGGGGTCTACGCCCGCGACATCGCCCGCGCCCGCACCTTTGGCTTCACCAAAGACGTGGAAATGATGCGCGCCAACGGCCTGGCCCTGGGCGGTGGCCTGGACAACGCCATCGTCATGGACGACTACAAGGTGCTCAATGCCGATGGGCTGCGTTATGACGACGAGTTCGTCAAGCACAAGATCCTCGATGCGATGGG
>JAIXXW010000042.1 GCA_027490555.1 Comamonadaceae bacterium
GAGCACCGCGACCCGGGCGCCCAGGCGGGCGAGTTCACGGGCGGTGGCTTCGCCCAGACCGGAGCCACCACCGGTGACCAGAGCTGCTTGTCCTTGGATGTTCATGTCGGTTCCTATGGGTGTCGTGGTTGGCAGGGGGTCATGCCGCTTCGGGGTTCTCGATCAAGAGCGCAATGCCTTGGCCGCCGCCCACGCAGGCGCTCGAAATGCCATAACGCAGGCCGCTGCGCTGGAGTTCTCGGGCCAAGGTGATGGTCAGCCGCACCCCGGTGGCGGCCAGCGGGTGGCCCAGCGCGATCGCGCCGCCGTTGACGTTGAGCTTGGACAAATCCAGTCCAAGCTCGCGGCCCACGGCCAGGGTTTGGGCGCCCTGGGCCTCGTTGATTTCAAAGCGGCCAATGTCGGACAACTTCAAGCCGGTACGCGCCAACAGCAAGCGGATCGCCGGCGCAGGGCCGATGCCCATGATTTCCGGGGGCACGCCCACGGCCGCTGCCGCCACCACGCGGGCCAGCGGCTTTTTGCCCTGGGCCTTGGCATAGGCGCCCGAAGTGACCACACAGGCCGCTGCGGCGTCGACCAGGGCCGAGCTGTTGCCACCGGTCTGCACACCACCCTCATAGACAGGCCTGAGCTTGGCCAGCACCTCGGGGGGGGACAGGCGGGGGTGGGTGTCGGTGCTGACCTCGGTCACTTTGCCTTGCAGTCGGATGCCCCGAGGTTTGTAGCCTTCCAAGGCGAATGTTTCGCTGACCACCGGCACGATCTCGCCGGCATGAAAGCCCGATGCCTGGGCGGCGACGGCTTTGGCAAAGGAGTCGGACGCAAACTGGTCCACTTCCTCGCGCGTGATCTTGTATTGGCGGGCCAGGTTCTCGGCGGTCTGGATCATGTTGATGCCAGCGGCCGGGTCCTTCAGGGCTTCCCACATGAAATCCTTGAAGCCCACGGGGGCACCCAGCTTGAAACCGGTGCGGTGGTCAAAGGCGGCAATCGGGTTGCGCGTCATGCTCTCTGTGCCGACCACCAAGGCGGCCTCGCAGACACCGGCTTGGATCTGCTCACCGGCCTGCCGAAAGAGTTCAAAACCAGTGCCGCAAATGCGTTGCACCATGATGGCCGGCACCTCCTGTGGCACCCCCGCATACAGGCCGATGTGGCGGGGCAGCACAAACTGGTCGAAGTCGCCAGGGGCCATGTTGCCGGTGATCACCGAGCCGATGTCGCTGGGGGCCACACCCGCGCGCTGCAGGGCCGCGCGCGCGGCCTTGATGCCCAGGTCGGTGGGGGAGACATGGCCCAGCGCACCGCAGTAATCGACCATGGGGGTGCGCACGCCCTCGTGCATCCAGATGTCGGCAAAAGCGTTGAAAAATCCTTTGGAGCTCATGGTTTTCTTTCTGTGTTGTGCAGGAGCCCACCCTGTGGGCGATGGTTTGGGGGCTGGAGGCCGACCATCGCTGAAAAGGGTGGGTTCCTACCAGGGGGTCATTGGGGTTTGAGGATGTGGGGCAGGCGATCTGCGTGCAAGGCGGCGACCCATTCAGCCCGGTGCGCCAGCACCGAGCGTTGGTTGATCGAGCCTTTGTCGGTGATCTCGCCTTTGTCGATGGTGGGCGGTTCACTCAGCAAGCACAGGCGGGCAATCCGGTTGGCGCTGCCGGTGGCGGTTTTGGCCAACTCGTTGACGATGGTCTGGAACCGCGCCAGCACGGCGGGCGAGGCCAGCACCTCGGCCAGGGGGGCATCGGCGGGCAAATCGCACAGGCTGCGCACCGCCGGGGTGGTGAAGATCATGGCGCCGACTTCCTTGAGGTTCAGACCCGTCAAGACAGCGTCTTGGATGTAGGGTGCACCCAGGGAGATGATTTTGCTGCGCAAGGGGCCGACACTGACAAAGGTGCCGGTGGCCAGTTTGAAATCCTCGGCGATGCGGCCGTCAAATTTCAGTCCCAGGTGCGGGTTGTTGTCGTCGATCCATTGGACGGCATCGCCAGTCTTGAAAAAACCCTCTTCGTCAAACGCTTCGGCGGTTTCTTCGGGGGCTCGCCAATAACCGGGTGTGACGTTGGGACCGCGGTAGCGCACCTCGGTCTTGCCCTGCATGTCCACCAGCTTGAGCTCCATGCCCGGGGTGGGCACGCCCAGATCGCCCGCTTTGACATGGGGGTTGGTCACAAAAATGCCAAAGGGCCCGGACTCGGTCATGCCCAGGCCGGTGGTCATCACGATGCGTTCGCCCACTTCCCGTTCCTGCGACTCGTACAGGCTGTCCCAGATCGGCTGGGCCAGCGCGGCGCCCGCATAAAAAAACATCTGCACCCGCGACAGCAGCGTCTTGCGCAGGGCATCGTCGGTTTTCATGGCGCTGGCAATCGCGTCGAAGCCAGTGGGCACATTGAAATACACCGTGGGGGCGATCTCGCGCAGATTGCGCAAAGTTTCATGGATGAGGGCGGGGGTGGGTTTGCCGTCGTCGATGTACAGGGTGCCGCCATGGAACACCGTCATGCCGAAATTGTGGTTGCCGCCAAAGGTGTGGTTCCAGGGCAGCCAGTCCACCAGCACCAGTTCCTTTTCGGCCAGCACAGGCATGGACTGGGCCATCTGCTGCTGGTTCGAACACCACAGGCGCTGTGTGTTGATGACCGCCTTGGGCAGCTTGGTGGAGCCGCTGGTGAACAGGAATTTGACGATCGTGTCCGGCCCGGTGGCGGCCATCGCCGCGTCCACTTGCGGGGTGGCCGGGGTGTCGCACAGCTGCGCAAAGGGGGTGACCCGGTGGCCTGGCACGCTGCCTTGCACCATGACCACTTCCATGTCCTGGCTGACGGTGGCGGCAATCGCTTTGGCATAGCGTTCGTCGGACGCAAAGACCAGGCCCGGCGTGACCGTGCGCAGCACATGTTTGAGCTTGTCGTAGTCGACACTGACCAAGGAGTAGGGCGGCGAGGTGGGCACAAACGGCACCCCGGCGACCATGCAACCCAGGGCCAGCATGGCGTGTTCCAGGCTGTTTTCGCTCAGGATCACCACCGGCCTTTCGCAGCTCAGGCCGCGGTCGAGCAGGCTTTGGGCAATGTTGCGTGCGCTGGCCCAGGCCTGTGCATAGCTCAGGTGTTTCCAGTCGCCCAAGGTCCCATCGGCCTGCGGCACGCGGCGTGCCATGAAGGTCTTCTCCGGTTTGACCTGCGCCCAGTGCTGCAAACGGTCGGTCAGGCGGTCCGGGTAGCCCTGCAAGGGCTGGTCGGCCTGCACATAGCGGGTGCCCGGGGGCCCCTCTCGCAGGGCGATGCGGGTGACGCCGAATTTCAGCGGACGGAATTGGATGTCGCTCATGGTTGTCTCGCCTTGGGTTGACCTTGTGCTCAGCTTTTCTGGACCTTGGCGGCCTTGCCTTCTAAGAAGGCCCGGACCCGGGCTTTGGCTTCGGGTGCCGCTTGGGCGATGGAGGCCATCAGGGCCTCGGTGAACAGGCCGTGGTCGGCGGGCTGCTCGGCAATGCGGGGCAGGGCGTGGGTGAGCGCAAAGTTGGTCAACGGCGCGTTGGTGGCGATGCGCGCGGCCAGTTCCAGGGCTTTGCCCAGCGCCTGTCCGGTGGGCACCAGGTACTGCGCCAGACCGATGCGCTCACCGTCCTGGGCGTTGTAGACCCGGCCGGTCAGCATCATGTCGGTCATGCGGGCCGCGCCAATCAGTTTGGGAACGCGCACCGAACCGCCGCCACCGACAAAGATGCCGCGTGTGCCTTCGGGGAAGGCGTAAAAAGTGCTCTCGTCCGACACCCGGATGTGGCAAGCCGAAGCCAGCTCCAGACCGCCACCCACCACCGCGCCGTGCAGGGCGGCCACCACCGGCACCGTGCCTTGTTCGACGGCATTCAGGGCCACATGCCAGCTGCGCGAGTGGTGAACGCCTTCGCCCGCGTCACGCTCCTTGAGTTCCGACAGGTCGAGTCCGGCGCAAAAGTGATCGCCCTCGCCGTGGACGACCGCTGCCCTGGCTTCGGGGGGCAAATTCTGGAACACGTCGCGCAGGGCCTCGATCAGGCCGTCGTTCAGGGCGTTGCGTTTGGCGGGGCGGCACAGCCGGACCACGGCCACCGCCCCCTGCATCTCAAGGTTCACGCCGTTGGCGGCGGCACGTTCTAGGATAGGATCATGGGCGAGGGACATGCGGGACTCCAGGACAGGGTCAGCAGTGACCCATAAGGTTATTTTCGATAATTATATTCTCCTGACCTGAGGGGACAAGCCAACCCGGTATTTACCCTTGTTTCCCCGTCCACGGCGTGTACCGCACCGCCGCCGCCGTCAACACCCCGTACACCACCATGGCCCAGGCCACCAGCATGTAAAAGTCAGCGGCCGTGCCTTGCTGCTGCGCCAGGCCATAACCCGCTGCAGCCACCAGCACCAGCCTGGCCGTGCCCGCCAGCACAGGACCGATGACCTGCCTGGCACCCTGCGATGCAAAGTACAAGGTCAAACCCAGGCCAAAAAAGCCAAAGGCCGGTCCTGCGGTGACCAGGTATTGCCGGGCAAAGTCCAGCACCGCCGGGTCCTGGGTGAACATCCCCGCCCAGACATCGGGCGCGATGGTGACCACCGCGCCGATCAGTCCCAGGTTGAAGGCCGACAAAGCCCCTGCCGTCCAGGCCACGCGCCGCGCCCGCTCGACCTGGCCGGCGCCGATGGCCAGGCCCACCATCGGGACGGCCGCCACGCCGATGCCAAAGGCGATCGGGATGAGCAGGAATTCCAGCCTTTGTCCGATGCCGTAGCCGGCCAGCGCATCGGTGCCCTGCTGGGCCAGCAGGCCCGTGAAAATCAGGATGGTCAGCACCGATTGCAGCGGCGACAGGCAGGCGATGGCTCCCACCTTGAGGATGTCGGTGAACATGCCTTTCTCGGGCACAAAACCCTGCACCCTGAGGGTCCGACGGCCGGCTCCCTTGGCCAGGTAGCGCCACAGGTAGAGCACGCCCGCCGCCGTGGCGATGATGTGCCCCCAAGCCACCCCCACCATGCCCAGCCCTGGCCAGGGCCCCACACCCAGGGCCAGCACGCCCCCCAACACGATTTGCAGGACGGCCGTGGCCATCAGGGTGGCCGAGGGGGTCCGCATGTTCCCCGTGCCGCGCAGGACCGAGGCCAGGGTGTTGAGCAGCCACACCAGCACAGCCCCCGCAAACAGCACCTGGCCATAGGCCACGGCCTCGTGCAGCACGGCATCGCGGCCACCCAGCAGCGCATACAGGTGGGGACCGAACACCAACATAACCAGACTGAACACCCCGCCGGCGCACACCCCGATGAGCAAAGCGTGCAGCAGCAGGCCTTGCGCCCGCACCAGGTCGCCCGCGCCCAGGGCCCGGCTGATGGCCGAGGACACGCCCCCGCCCATGGCCCCTGCCGACATCATCTGGGTGAGCATGGCAAAGGGAAAGACCAGGGCCATGGCCGCCAGCGGGGTGGTGCCCAGCAGGCCAATGAAATAGACCTCGGCGATGCCCACCAGCACCGACATGGCCATGGCCAGGACATTCGGCGCCGACAGGCGCAGCAAGGTGGGCAGGATCGGCGCGCTCAGCAGCCTTTGCAAATCGTTGGGGGCCGTGTTCATGTGCCGATCACCGCTGGGGGGCCTGCTCGGCTGCAGGCAGCAAGTGGACCATGGGCCACTGCAGCAGCTCGGCCAGGCGGCACACCACCCAGCGCGCTTCCGGGGCGGAGACCACGCTCGGCTCGTTCACCAAGCCGGCCTCGCACTGCTGCAGCACCAACTCTTCGGTGATGCCCAACTGCGATTGCATCAGGGCCGCTTGCTCGGTCAGCAACTGGGCCAGATCTTCGCAAAGTTCATAGCGGGCAGCCATCTCCTTGTGCCCCAGGGTGGGCTTGATCTGACCGGGCGGCAGAAACAGGGCCATGAAGGAAGGCGGGATGTCGATCTGGGATTCGTGGTTCATGGCTGGGCCTGGTGCTAGGGGTGAATTAACGCACAGACGGTGCGTCGGACCAGGCCTTTAATGACATCGACTTGGCATCGGTGCTGGATCTGTCGGGTTCATGTCGGTGCCATGGCCAGCGCTTTTTCCCATTTCGAAAGGACATTTTTCATGCGCAATCTTTCCATTTTTCCCCTGGTGTTCGGCGCCATGGCGGTCTGTGCCCCAACGGTCTGGGCGCAAGACGCCAGCGGCCCCAAAACCCGAGAACAGGTGCGTGCCGAACTCATGGAGGCCATCCGCACCGGCAACATGCCTGCCAACGACGACAGCGGCCGCATGCTCAACGAGGTCAACCCTTCGGCATACCCGCCCGTGGTGCAAGCACCGTGCAAAACACGGGCACAGGTGCGGGCCGAATTGGCCGAAGCGCAGCGCACAGGCAACATGCCTGCCAACGATGAGAGCGGCTGCCTGCTCAACGAAATCAACCCCTCGGCATACCCGCCCAAACCGGTGCAGCCGTGCAAAACCCGTGAGGAGGTCATGGCCGAGCTGGAGCAAGCACGGCGCACCGGCAACATCCCCTCCAGCGACGAGAGCGGTTGCATGCTCAAGGATCTGTACCCGGACCTGTACCCGAAAAAATGAGCCGGGCATGGGGCGGTGGGGCGGCTCAGACCAGCCACTGCCACACCAGCCCCAGGGCGGTGCACAACCCCAGCAGTTGGAAAACACCGATGTGTTTTTTGATCAGCAACCAGCCGGCCAGCACCGTCAGCAGCAAGGCTCCCCCATCGGGCAGCATGTGCCAGCCGCCGGGCAGCCAGGTCTGGCGTGCGAACACGCCCGCCAAATGCAAGATGACGCCAATCACCGCAGCATGGATGGCCAGCAAAGGCCCGTTCAGCGCCGGCATGTGTCGGGTGGACTCGACCAGCGGGCCGCCCGCCAGGATGAACACGAACGACGGCAAGAAGGTGAACCAGGTGACCACCAAGGCGGCCACGATGCCGCCGAGCAGGGGATGGCCCCACAAGGCCTGGCTGTGGCCACCCAGAAAGCCCACAAAGGTCACCACCATGATCAGAGGCCCTGGCGTGCTCTCGCCCAGGGCCAGACCGTCCATCATCTGGGCGGCCGTCAGCCAGCCAAACTCGGTGACGGCAGCCTGGGTGACATAGGGCAGCACCGCATAGGCCCCGCCAAAGGTCACCAAGGCGGCCTGGGTGAAAAAAACACCCATGTCGGTGAGCGTGTGCTGCGGCCCGAACACCAGGGCGATCAACCCCAGACTCCCGGCCCACACGCCCAGCCCCAGGCCCAGGGCGCGCAGCAAGCGCGCACGGCTGAACAGGGTGTGGGCGGGCGCGGGCGCCGCATCGTCCAGCCAGGTGTGGGTGGGCTTGGTTTCAGGGGGGCCTGGAGCCGGCACCGCTGGCTTGGCCATGAAGTAGCCCCAGGCGGCCGCACCGGCCAGGATCCATGGGAAAGGCAGCCCCCAGAGCATCCCCAGCAAGGACAACACCGTCACCGCCCACAGCCAGCGGGCTTTCAGGGTGCGCAGGGCCAGCCGGTGCGCCGCGTGCAGCACCAGCGCGGTGACGGCCGGCTTGAGGCCCCACAGCAGGGCCTGCCCCCAGGGGTGTTGGCCCCAGGCGACATAAGCCGCACTCAACACCAACAGCAACAACAGCGAGGGCAGCACGAACAGGACACCCGCGGCCATGCCGCCGCGCGTGCCATGCATCAACCAACCGGTGTAGGTGGCCAGTTGCTGGGCCTCCGGCCCGGGCAGCAGCATGCAATAGTTGAGCGCGTGCAGGTAGCGTTGTTCCGAAATCCATCGGCGCCGCACCACCAACTCCTCGTGCATCAGGGCAATTTGTGCGGCCGGGCCGCCAAAACTCACGCAACCCAGCCAGAACCAAAAGCGCAGCGCTTGCGCAAAGCTGACCGCTGGCGGCGCCTCGTGGGTGGGGCTGGCGGGCCCGGTCGTGTTCATGTCAAACCGAACTGTTCACACACCGCGTCCACAAAGCCCGCAGTGCCGCTCAAGGTGAGACTCAGCGCCATGCGTTCGTGCGTGGGGGGGTCGGGTGAGACCCACAGCTGGCCGGTGCTGGGCACAAAGCGGGGCAGGGCCACCTGGGGTGGGTGTCCATCCCTGATCCAGGTGATCTGGAGGTCGAAGTCCCAGTGGGCCCCATTTTCCAGGGGTCCGGGTCCATGCGCATCGAAGCCATGCGCCCAGACCAGCACCTGGCGCACCTCCGACAGCAAAGCCTGGTTGTACGCAGGCTCAGGCTGGGCGAGCGCGTCCCAGCAGACCACGCCGTCGGCATCTTCGCTGCGGTCAAATTCCAGAAATTGCAACTGCATGGGGGAATTCTCCTAGAGCTTTGGATTGTCGCCGCCTTGGACTCACCTCTATTTGGATACAAAAAACAAATTTTTCTTCGGTTTTTTTCAAATAAAACCCCGATTTCCTGTTTTCTTGTATACATTTCAGCCATTCCAACCCTTGCCATCCGATTGTCTGACCGGCATGTTCGCCATCGCCCCTGAACCCACCACCAGCCCGCCCGGCGAGGAGGGCGGCTCGCAAGCCGTCAAGGCCCAGCAGCGCCTGCGCGAGTTGATTTTGTCGGGCCAGCTGCCTGCGGGCAGCCGCGTCACCGAGCTGGCCCTGGTGGAGCGCCTGGGCATGTCGCGCACCCCGATCCGCGCGGCCTTGATCCGCCTGGGGCAAGAAGGCTTGCTGCTGGCCTTGCCGCACGGCGGCTATGCGGTGCGCACATTTTCAGAGCGCGAGGTGGCCGATGCCATCGAGTTACGCGGCACGCTGGAGGGCCTGGCTGCCCGCCTGGCCGCCGAGCGGGGCGTGGGCCAGGCCTTGCTGAACCAGGCAGGGCTGTGTCTCGACCAGATCGATGCCCTGTTGCAGCAAGACGGCCTGGACGATGAGGCTTTCTCGGGCTATGTCCGCCTGAACGCGCAGTTCCACCAGTTGTTGTCCGACATGGCCGACAGCACCGTGCTGTCCCGCGAGATCGAGCGGGCTTGCCGTTGGCCCTTTGCATCGCCTTCGGGCTTTGTCGGGGTGCAAGCCAGCAAACCGGGGGTTCGCGATGCCCTGATCGTGGCCCAACACCAGCACCGGCAAGTGCTGCAGGCCATTGCCCAGCGCGAGTCCGCCCGCGCCGAGGCCCTGATGCGCGAGCACGCGCGCATCGCCCGTCACCATGTGGGCCTGGCCCTGCAAAACCCGCTGCAAGCCCCCACCGCCGCTGTTCCACGCATTCGCAAAAAGGCATAAAACATGTTCATCAAAAACACCTGGTATGTGGCCTGCACCGAGGCCGAACTCGATGGCCTGGGCGCCCAACCTTTGGGGCGCACCATCTGCAACGAGAAAATGGTCTTCTTCAAGGGGCCGGACGGTCGGGCGGTGGCGGTCGAGGACTTTTGCCCGCACCGCGGTGCGCCCCTGTCGCTGGGCAAAGTCTGCGAGGGCAAGCTGGTGTGTGGCTACCACGGGCTGGAGATGGGCTGCGAAGGCAAGGTGGTTCACATGCCCGGTCAGCGCGTGCGCGGCTTTCCCGCCAACAAGGCCTACGCCGTGGCCCAGCGCTATGGTTTTGTCTGGGTCTGGCCGGGCGATCAGGCGCAAGCGGATGTGGCCAAGCTGCCCACCTTCGAGTTTTTTGACAACCCCGACTGGGCCTACAGCGGTGGCCTGTACCACGTGCAGGCCGATTACCGCCTGATGATCGACAACCTGATGGATTTGACGCACGAGACCTATGTGCACGCCAGCAGCATTGGTCAACCCGAAATCGACGAGACGCCCTGCAAGACCACGCTCGAAAACGGGCAGGTGGTTTTGCAGCGGCACATGAGCGGCATCCAGGCACCGCCTTTCTGGCAAATGGCGATGAGCGCCAATGGGCTGGACCCGCAGGCCAAGGTGGACCGTTGGCAGATCTGCCGTTTCACGCCACCGAGCCACATCATGATCGACGTGGGGGTGGCGCTGGCCGGGCACGGCGGTTTCCATGCGCCACCCGAAGTCAAGGCCTACAGCGTGGTGGTGGACTTCATCACGCCCGAAACCGAGACCTCGCACTGGTACCACTGGGGCATGGCGCGCCAGTTCAAGCCACAGGACGAGGCGCTCACCGCCAGGATCCGCGAGGGGCAGGGCAAGATCTTCAGTGAAGACATGCAGATGCTGCAACTGCAACAGGCCAATATCCTGCGCTGGCCCGACCGCCCATTGCTGATGCTCAACATCGACTCGGGTGGCGTGCAATCGCGCCGCATCATCGAGCAGCTGCTGGCCCAGGAACAAACCACGGGAGTGCCCGCATGAGCCAGACCGACCCCACCCAAACCCCCTTGGCCAGTGACGGCAGCTTCGAGGTCCATTTGCAAAAAAGTGGCCAAACCCTGCAGATCCGCCCCGACCAATCCATCCTGCAAGCCTTGCAGGAGGCCGGTCATGAAGTGCCTTTTTCCTGCTCGCAAGGGGTCTGCGGCACTTGCCTGACCCCGGTGCTGGCGGGACAACCCGACCACTGGGACATGTACCTGACCCCAGAAGAGCAGGCCCAAGGGAATGTCATCATGGTCTGCTGCTCGCGCAGCCAGACGGCGCGCCTGGTGCTGGACCTGTGATGCGCGCGCGCATGCCCTGAGAAAGCAGGGACATGAACGCATTGTTGGACATCCTGGGCATCACCGTCCCGATCTACCTGGTCATCGCCCTGGGCTATTTCTGCACCCGGCAGGGACTTTTTGCCAAGGCAGACATGCAGGTGCTGGGCCGGTTCACCTTGAACCTGGCTTTGCCCGCCTTGCTGTTCAATGCCTTGTCGCAGCGCCGGGTCGAGGACATCCTGAACGGGCACTACCTGCTGGCCAATGCCCTGGGCTCGCTGGCGGTGATGGCCCTGGGCTTGTTCTGGGCCCGCCGGGTCCAGGGGCGCAGCCTGAGCTACAGCAGCATGATGGCCATGGGCATGACCTGTCCGAACAGCGGATTTGTCGGCTATCCCATCATCTTGCTGTCGCTGGGGCCGGTGGCCGGGGTGGCGCTGGCGCTGAACATGGTGGTCGAGAACCTGCTGCTCATTCCTGTGCTGCTGGCCATCGCCGATTCGGAAGGG
Organism: Comamonadaceae bacterium; assembly: GCA_027490555.1. Classification (GTDB taxonomy): domain Bacteria; phylum Pseudomonadota; class Gammaproteobacteria; order Burkholderiales; family Burkholderiaceae_C; genus Limnohabitans_A. Next base: position 11,122 of record JAIXXW010000042.1, read on the forward strand.
GGGGCCAAAGGTCAGTGGAAAACGGTGTTGCGCCAAACCCTGCACAACCTGCTGAAGAACCCCATGATCATCGGCATCGTGTGCGGGTTTTTGTTCGCCCTGTCGGGATGGACCCTGCCCGCGCCGCTGGGCCGGACCATCGACCTGTTTGCCCAATCCAGCGCGGTGATCTCGCTGTTCGTCATTGGCGGGTCTTTGGTCGCCTTGCAGTCCAAGGGCCTGCACTCGACGGTCTTGCCCATCGCCGTGGGCAAATTGCTGCTGCACCCCTTGGCCATCTGGGCCGTCACCGTGTGGCTGGTGCCGATCGACGATCCGGCACTGCGTGCGGCGGCCGTGCTGACGGGCGCCATGCC
>JAIXXW010000100.1 GCA_027490555.1 Comamonadaceae bacterium
GCCGCCTCGGGCTTGATGGTGACCGTCAAAGCCAAATTCGCCGCATCGCCGGTTTCCCGCAGCTGCAAATCTGCAAACTGTTCGGCCAGCAGCCTCTTGACGGCCTCCACCTGCTGGGCGTCGCGCACCCGGATGTCGATGGCCTGGCCATTGCGGGTCAAGCCCCCATGGCGGATGTCTTTTTCGCGCATCGCGCTGCGCAGATCACCGGACAGGGACTCGATGCGCTGGTTCAAGGCCGCCTGCATGTCCACTTGCAACATGAAGTGAACGCCCCCGCGCAGGTCCAGGCCCAGATACATGGGCGAGGCGTGCAAGGCCGTCAACCAATCCGGGGAGCGCGAGACCAGGTTCAGTGCCACCACAAATTGGGGGTCCGAGGGGTCGGGGACCAAGGCCTTTTGCACCAGGTCTTTGGCCTTCAGCTGCTGGTCGGTGTTGTCAAAACGGGCCCGGATGGAGCCGCCCTCGAGCGCGATCGAGCGGGGCGGCAGGTTGCCATTTTTGAGCGCCTCTTCCACCTTTTGCAGCGTCGTGGTGTCGACCTTGATCGTGGCTTTGCCGGACGACACCTGGACAGCGGGTGCTTCGCCGAAAAAGTTGGGCAAGGTGTAAACCGTACCCAACAGCAGGGCAATGACCAGGGTGAGGTACTTCCAGAGGGGGTAACGGTTCATGGCAACTCGCGGACAGAGGGGAGAGGCAGCGCCTTACTTGATCGTGCCTTTGGGCAACACCTGGATCACGGCACTGCGTTGCATCTGGACTTCAACGCCCGTGGCCACTTCGATGCCGATGTAGGCATCACCGAGCTTGCTGACCTTGCCCAGGAAACCGCCTGCGGTCACCACCTCGTCGCCCTTGGCCAGGGCATCGACCATGGCCCGGTGCTCCTTTTGCTTCTTCATCTGGGGACGGATCATGACGAAGTAAAGGACCACAAACATCAGCAGCAAAGGCAGCATGCTCATCAGGGTGGACTGGAAGTCGCCTCCCGTGGCAGCGGCCGGCGCGGTTTGTGCAAAAGCTGAGGAAATGAACATGGTGCCTCCAAAAAATCACATGGGGTGGGTGTCGGGTAACGCCGGCGTGTTTTGCAGGCGAAGCCGCCATTGTATGCGGCGCTATGATCCCTTCTGGCCGCACGGAAAGAACCGGGGATTGCCCCCGCCAAGCGTCCACCGCACCCTTGAAGGCACGCCCATGCTCCAGATCACCCGCCCACACACCGACCGCAGAGGTCCTCGTTGAACTTGCGCATTTGGGCCATGCTGGCCCTGCTGGCCAGCCTGGTCTCCCTGGCGGTGGGCACCTCGTTTGCCAAAAGCCTGTTTCCCGCCTTGGGGCCCGAAGGCACCATCGCCTACCGCATCGTTTTTGCCACCCTGATCCTGATGGGGGTGTTCCGACCCTGGCGTCGGCAATGGGTCTGGGCCGACGCGCTGCCGCTGGGCCTGTACGGGGTCACGCTGGGGGTCATGAACCTGCTTTTTTACAACGCCATCAAGACCATCCCTTTCGGGGTGGCCATCGCGATCGAGTTCACCGGGCCGCTGGCCGTGGCGGTCTGGACCTCCAAGAAAGCCAGTGACTGGCTGTGGGTGACCCTGGCCGTGGCCGGGCTGGCCTTGCTCTTGCCCTGGCCTGTGCCCGGCGCCGATGGCAGCTCGGCGCTCGACCCGATGGGCATGTTGTTCGCCTTCGCGGCCGGCATTTGCTGGGCCCTGTACATCGTTTTCGGGCAGCGCGTGGCACAGCGCTACGGCAGCATGGCCACCCCCATGGGCATGCTGGCAGCCGCCATCGTGGTGGCCCCCATCGGGGTATTCCATGCGGGCAGTGCCTTGCTCGACCCGCAGTGGCTGGTCGCGGGCCTGGCCGTGGCGGTGTTGTCCAGTGCCATTCCTTATGCGCTGGAGATGTTTTCGCTGAACCACCTGCCGAAAAACACCTTCAGCATCCTGCTCAGCCTGGAGCCCGCCGTGGGCGCGCTGGCCGGCTGGCTGGTGCTGGCAGAGCGCCTGACCCTGTCCCAAGGGCTGGCCATTGCGCTGGTGATGGTCGCCTCCATGGGCACCGCCTGGTCGGCTGGCAAAGCCCCCACCTGAACCCGGCCCGGCCCTTGGGCCGCGCCTGTGCCACTCACCGGGCCGCTGCTGCGGGTGCTGCGGGTGCTGCGGGTGCTGCGGGTGCTGCAGGTGCAGCCGCTGGTGCAGGTGAGGCCGCTGCTGCGGGTGTGGCGCCCGGTGCCGCTGGCGGTGCCCCTGCCGGTGCCCCTGCCGGTGGCCCTTCCGGTGTCGCTGCGGGCGCTGCTCCCGGGGCCGCGTTGGCGCCGTCGGCGGGTGCTGGCTGGTTCTTGCCCGTGAGCTTGTCCACCTGCTTGAGCAGCCAGTTGCGGTTTTCAATCCGCTGTTTTTCCTTGAGGGCTTTTTCTTCGGCGATTTGCGCGCGCAAAGCGGCAATCTTTTCCTGTAAAGCCCTTTGCTCGGCCAGCTTGGCCTCTTCGACCGCACGTTCTGCCCGCAGGCGTTCGTCCTCGATGGCCTGGAGCCTGGCCGCCTCCTGCGCCGCCAGGCGGGCCACACGGTCCTGCTCGGCCTGGATGCGGGCCGCCCTGGCCCCGGCCAGTTCACGCACACCCGTGCTCCAGGGCAGGCCCTGCATCTGGCGCTGGATGGCCGTCTCCAGCGAGATGACCTCGGACTTGCCACGGTTGGGGGCACTGAAAAAACCCTCGCAACGGGTGGCGATGCCCCCTGCCAGCGAACAGGCATGCCCTGCCGGGTTGTTCTTGCCCCAGGCCTTGGGGGCCGCCAAAAACGCATCGCACTGGTCAAACGCCCGCTGGATGCGGGCATCTTCGGCGCTGGCCTGGGGGTCTGTGAAGTCAAACCACTCGGGCCTGACCTTCTCATGCGCCAAGGCGATGCGCAGGCATTGGCCTTTGGCCGGCGCCAGTTGGGCCAGCATGCCCGTCCAGACGGCGTTCGTCAGGGCGTTGTCCTTGACCACCCTGAAGCGCACCTCGCCTTGCGCCGGACAGCCATTGATCAGCTGGTCCTGGACCCGCTTGAACTGCCCGCGCCAACGGACGGTGACAGATTCCTCCTCGACCGGGGTGATCGAGATGCGCGTGTCAAAGAAGGGCGCACGCACCACGCGTTCAAGCGGGGGCTGTCCAGGCACGGTGATTTCCAGGTGGCAGACCTGTTCGCCATTGAGCACACGGGCCGCAATGGGCACCAGATTGGGCTGGCCCGACTGCAGCACGTACTGACCCGCCCACGCCCCAGGCGCAGCCAGCAGGCACAGTACCGCCCCGAACCACCAACGACTTGCTCCCATGGCGCACCCATTCCGATGAAAAAAACACCCACTGGAGGTATCGGCAGCAAACAGCCCGACTTGATAGCCGCTCACCGCCCCTGAAAGACGGGTTTGCGGCGTTGGGCAAATGCCGCGCGGCCTTCGGCAAAGTCCAGGCTTTGGCTGCTGTGCTGCACGCGCTCGCGCAAAAGGGCCAAATCGCAGCGACCGAGTTCGATCTCGCGCAGCGATTTTTTGGTGTCCTGAACGGCCAAAGGGGCCAGCGCCAGCAGGTCGTCCAGCAGCGTCTGCAGCGTGCTGACCCAATCCTCGCGGGTCACCAGGGCTTCGAACAGGCCCATGGCCTCGAGTTGCCGGTCGGTGAAGGGCCGCGCCGTCAAAAAAGCCCTCCTGGCACCGGCCACCCCGAAACGGCTCACATAGCGCTGCAGACCGCTGGGGTAGTAATGCAGGCCCAAGGCCGTGGCGGGCATGCGCCATTCGATGCCCTGCAAGGCGATGCACAGGTCACAGGCCAGCACCAGATCGGTGCCGCCCCCGTAGACGCTGCCGTTGAGGGCACACACCGTGACCGGTCGCAGCGCGGCCAGCGCATCCGCGACTTCCTCGAAAAAACCGGCGCCATGGCCCTTCTCGTCAAACCCGCCGATGTCGTAGCCGGCGCAAAACACCGGCCGGGGCTGAGCGGCCGTGTTGGCGGTCAGCACCAGCACGCGCACATCCTGAGCGCGGTTGACCGTCTCGACATGGGCCAGCAGGGTCTGGAGGTCCGTGTTTTCCAGCCGGTTGCGCTGTTGCGGACGGTTCAAGGTGATGGTGGCCACGCCGCCTTGGAGGTGCAAAACAGGGGCAGAGGCAGGCTGCGGGGGTGATGACATGTGGCTGATCCCAAACAAAAAGGGTGTCCAAAGACACCCAGATTGTAGGAAGCGGCCCTGCTGTCAGGGTCCGCTGAAGGGCTCAAGGCTCAGGCCTTGGCTTTGGCTTTGCCCATGGCGGCCTTGACGGAAGCCTCGGCTTGGGCGGTGGCGGCCTTGACGCTGGCTTCGGCGCTGTCGGCCGCTTGCTTGGCCACTTTTTTCAGGGTATCGGCCGCAGATTGGCTGGCTTCGAAAGCGGTCTTGATCACGGCCACGGCGGCTTCGGAGCCGGCAGGGGCGTTTTTCAGGCTGCTCTCAACCAGGTTTTTGACCGCTTTTTCAGATTCGGCGATTTTGCCTTCGACGGCTTTGGTGAACTCGGCACCGGTGCCATTGGCGATGTCGGCCAGGTGGCGGCCGTAGGACACGGTCTTTTCGAAGGCAGGCTGCACCAAAGCGGTTTGCACGGCCATCAGGTCCTGGGGCGACTTGGCGCTCATCAGGGCTTGCATGTTGGAGAAAGCCTCGCCCACGGCGGCTTTGCTGGCGGCCATGTTCAGCTCGACCAGGCGCTCGAAACCGGCAAAAGCGGTTTGCGACAGGCCGGCAGCCATGTTCAGGTTGGCTTGTTGGGTGGCGGTGAATTGATCGGCATTGAAGTTCATGGTGTGTTCCCTAGAGGTTTTGTTGCAATGCAGCAATTTGAACAGCGCAGGGCCAGCAAGGCAAGGGAAAACCCGCACTTTAGAGTCCGCTCTCCAATTGAGTCCTTTTTTGCGCCAGCCATTGGACGGGCAGCGCCCTCGCGTTGGCGCAGCGGGCCAAAGGCCTTGGCCCGCTGCGGCCCGACCAACTCACTACACTTGGGCCCACGGCCATGTCGGCCAACACACTGCTCTGTTTGTATGGAATTTTTAAGTCTGTTGCTGCTTTCGGGCATGGGCATCCATTGGCTCAACCTGCGGGGCCAGCGCCAACGCACCGCCTTGCTGGCGGAGCACCTGCGGCCCTATCAGATCGAACAACTCATGTCGCAGCTCACCACGTCCTACATGCGGGCGCTGGGCGAGTCCGACCCGGCGCGTCAGCAGCACATCCTGCAGCTGCAGGAGCAGGCCGAACACCAAATCGCGGCTGACTTCGAACAACTGGCGCGCAGTTTTGCGGCGGTGCCCGCGCCTTTGGCGCGCGGCTTCAAGCTGGCCCTGCCTTACATTGACCAAGTCTCGCCCCGCTTCACTTTCGACATGCGGCGCTTGGTGGAGGTTCACGCCCAGGGCATCGCTCGCGCCGTGGACAACCCCCAAGGCCTGTCCCCCAAGGCGCGGTCCTTTCGCATGATGGGCGAGATGTTTTTGATGCAGCACAGCTGCCACTGGTTTTGCCGCTCCAAAGCCATCGCCTCGGCCCGCATGCTGGCCCAGCACCAGACCCGCTACGAGCAGGCGCTCGACGCGGTCAGCCCCGAAACCCGCCAGGCCTACCTGGCCGTGGTGCAGGGCTGAAGCGCGCGCAGCCTCAAGGCGCCAGGGCCTGCCGCGCCGCCTGTGCGATGCTGTCCGCGTCCACGGCAAAAAAGCGGCGCAGTGCGGCACGGGTGTCGCTGCGGCCAAAACCGTCGGTGCCCAAGGTGCGGTAGCGGCGGCCCTCAGGCACGAAGGCACGCACACTCTCGGGCACGGCGCGCACATAGTCGGTGGCGGCGATGATGGGGCCTTGGGTGGCGCTCAGCAGTTGCGCCAAGTGCCCAGCGCCCACAGCACCTCCCGCCTCTTGCGCCATGCCGTCTCGCGCCAACTCGCTCCAGCTGGTGATGCTCAACACCTCCACGCCCACACCTTGGGCAGCCAACTGCTCAGCGGCTTGGAGCACCTCGGTCAGGATCGCGCCCGAGCCGAGCAAGGTCACGCGCTGGGCGGCACCGCTGGGGCCGTACGCGCCCAATCGGTAGCCCCCGCGCAGCACATCGGCGGCCACACCGTCCGGCAAATCGGGCTGGGCGTAGTTTTCGTTCATCAGGGTGATGTAATAAAACACGTCGGCTTGCTGCTCGACCATCTCGCGCATGCCCGCGTCCAGGATCACCGCCAGCTCGCCCGCAAAGGCCGGGTCGTAGGCCTTGCAGTTGGGAATGGTGGCCGCCACCAGATGGCTGCTGCCGTCCTGGTGCTGCAGGCCCTCGCCGCCCAAGGTGGTGCGGCCGGAGGTGGCCCCCAGCAAAAAGCCCCGCGCCCGCTGGTCGGCGGCGGCCCAGATGGCGTCGCCCACGCGCTGGAAGCCGAACATCGAGTAGTAAATGTAGAAAGGCAGCATGGCCAGGCCGTGCACGCTGTAGCTGGTGGCCGCCGCCGTCCAGCTGGCGATCGCCCCCGCTTCGCTGATGCCTTCTTCCAGAATCTGGCCGTCGGTGGCTTCGCGGTAACTCAGCACCGAGCCGATGTCTTCGGGCGCATAACGCTGGCCCACGCTGCTGTAAATACCCACCTGCTTGAACAGGTTGGCCATGCCGAAGGTGCGCGCCTCGTCGGCCACGATGGGCACGATGCGGGGGCCCAGCGTGCTGTCTTTGAGCAGGTTGCCCAGCATGCGCACAAAGGCCATGGTGGTGCTCATCTCCTTGCCGTCGGCCTGCAGCGCAAACTGTGCGTAGTGGGCCAGCGCCGGCACCGGCAGGCGGTCACACGCGGTCTCGCGCCTGGGCAAGCTGCCGCCCAAGCGGGCGCGGTGCTCGCGCAGGTAGCGCATCTCGGCGCTGTCCTCGGCGGGTTTGTAAAAGGCCAGGCCCTTGGCCTGCTCGTCGCTCAGTGGCAGGTCAAAGCGGTTGCGGTAGGCGATGAGGTCTTCGTCGTCGAACTTCTTCTGGCTGTGCGTGGTCATCTTGCCTTGCCCTGCGCTGCCCATGCCAAAGCCTTTTTTGGTGTGCGCCAGGATCACCGTGGGCTGGCCGCGGTGCGCAGCGGCGGCCGCATAGGCGGCGTGGATCTTCACGATGTCGTGCCCGCCGCGCTTGAGCTGGTCGATCTGATCGTCGGTCATGCCCTGCGCCAGCCGCGCCAGCTCTTCGTTCTGGCCGAAGAAATTCTCGCGGTTGAAGCGCCCGTCCTTGGCGGCAAAGGTCTGCATCTGGCCGTCCACCGTGTTGGCAAAGGCGCGCAGCAAAGCGCCCGAGGTGTCGCGCGCCAGCAAGCCATCCCAATCGCTGCCCCAGACCAGCTTGATCACGTTCCAGCCCGCGCCAGCAAACAGTTTTTCCAGCTCGTCGATGATGCGGCCGTTGCCGCGCACCGGGCCATCGAGGCGCTGCAAATTGCAGTTGACCACCCAGACCAGGTTGTCGAGTTTTTCTCGCGCGGCCAGGGTCAGGGCGCTCATGCTTTCGGGCTCGTCCATCTCGCCATCGCCAAACACGCCCCAGACCTTGCGGCCGCTGCAGTCTTGCAACTGGCGGTGCGTCAGGTAGCGCATGAAGCGGGCGTGGTAGATCGAGCTGATCGGCCCCAAGCCCATCGAACCGGTGGGAAATTGCCAGAAGTCGGGCATCAGCCAGGGGTGCGGGTAGCTCGACAAGCCGCGTGCGCCGCTGCCCGGGGCGGTGATTTCCTGGCGGTAGTGCATCAGGTCCGCCTCACTCAAGCGCCCTTCCAGAAATGCACGGGCGTACACGCCCGGTGCGCTGTGCGGCTGGAAGAACACCAGGTCGCCCTTGTGCTGCTCGGTGCGGGCATGGAAGAAGTGGTGAAAACCGGTTTCGAACAAATCGGCCACGCTGGCATAGCTGGCGATGTGACCGCCCAACTCGCCATAGGCCTGGTTGGCCCGCACCACCATGGCCAGTGCGTTCCAGCGCATGATGGCCACCAGCCGCTCTTCGGTGGCCAGGTCGCCGGGGAACACCGGCTGGTCATCGACGGCGATGGTGTTGATGTAGGGCGTGTTCAGC